>CAZPHU010000024.1:28434-40446 GCA_964586285.1 uncultured Fibrobacterota bacterium
TGATCGACCAACGATCTTAACCGAGAGAGCTACACCAAACCCACGGCAAAGAATCCAAACGGATTCGTGATCGACCAACGATCTTAACCGAGAGAGCTACACCAAACCCACGGCAAAGAATCTTATGTAAACTGGAAGTTTACATAATATGTATTATGCGCGTTTTGGATTGTGAGAGTCTGTATTGGTGCCGGGCATGCGTTTGCTGCATTGATTGGGCATTGCCCGAAATTTCCTCTAGCTCGCCGATTGTGTGGGCTCAATGATCTGGGTACGAAATACACTGGAGCCGAAAGCCACGATATCACCATTGGTCAATTTGTTGCAGACAGTTTTTTCGCCGTTGAGAAATATCCCGTTTGTAGATCGGAGATCTTCTATGGTTAATACTTTACCGTCCCAGAGAAGCTGGGCATGAAGCCGGCTGACATCGGGGTCATCCACATGTACTTCACATTTTGGATCTCTGCCGATCCTATAAATACCAGTCTCATTGAGAGTAAATATGAGTTCCTTGAAATCATGGGTGATTATGTGAAGTTCAATGATTGGATTTTTTGATGAAAGCATTTGCGCGCTTCTTTTAGATGATTTAAATATTTGTTCGCTTATTCGGTCCCTGGGGCTGCATTAAAAGAATATATAACAGGCTTCGTTTCATTTATACATTCCTGATCGGCTACCACAGATACAGGATTTGAATATCGCAGACATTGGTACCTGTGGGACCGGTTATCACCAGATCATCCAAAGCTTTCAGCAAAGGATATGTATTATTTTCCTTTAGCGCCTTCTCGGGATCAAGAGATATTTCACGGCATCTGCTGAATGTCAAATGATCCACAATTGCTCCAGTTGCCTCCGTTGGGCCGTCCGTTCCATCTGTTCCACAACTCAAAAAAGTAAACCTGCTAAAACGATTAAGCAAAAATTTTGCCGTTTGGAGGGCATATTGCTGATTTCTTCCCCCCATACCGTGATTATCCTTTAAAGTCACCGTTGTCTCTCCCCCACTTATCACACACAGCGGACCGGTTGTTCTCTCTGCCGCATTCACGATATCTTCGACGTATTCTTTTGCAGCTTTGATTACATCACCGATAACCGGAGACTGGATACGGATCGCCTTCACTCCTTTGCTTTCTACATAATCCATAGCTGCAGTTTGGGCTTTTATGTTATCTGCGACTATAAAGTGTCGGATACGATCAAAGAATGGGCTATTTTTATCGGGAGTGTCTTTAATTTTCCTTAAAAGGCCCTCTTGAAGGTGATCAATAACAGATGAAGGAAGTTTGGTACGCAGATTGTAATCATCAATCACTTTCCAGGCATCTTCAAAGGTGGTTTCATCCGGAGCAAAAGGTCCGGATGCTATAGAATCTATTCGATCTCCCACAACATCGGATACGAGAAATACGATCACATTTGCGGGGTATGCATGAGCGGCTGCGTAACCGCCTTTGATTCGGCTTATGTGTTTTCTAATCGTGTTTGTTTGCTGAATGTCGGCTCCGGCACTTAGAAGGGCGGAAGTAGTCTTTTGGAGTTCGGGCAGGGATATGCCCTCAGCCGGTGAAGGCCAAAGAGCCGAACCGCCGCCGGAAATAACGGCAATTATCAAATCCTTCTCATCAGCCCTCTTCATGATGTTTATTGCATCCATAGCCGCTTTTTCGCCGCGAGAATCCGGTTCTGGATGAGAGGCTTCGTTAATGATAATGGGACCAATACTGGGGGAAAATGCGTGCCCGTCTTTAACTGCAACACTCCCCTCGCTGATATGACTGCCAAGGATATCGTATATGCTCTTAGCCATATGAGCACTTGCCTTTCCGCACCCCAATAAAAAGACATGTTTAAAAAGGGACAGATCGCAGCCGAAGGATTCATTACCACCTTCCCCATAGATATATAACCTGCTGTCATGCAGCCCGATGCGCCTGCTTACCGCACGTGCGGCATCAACGCTTTTTACAGCATGATGGAATGCATCTTTCACCAGTGTACGCGGGGAAAACATAATTGATCCTATGATTTGGCCGTCGTTACGGACAATGCAACGAATGATTGATGTCGTTTATACGGCCCAGGGAAACGAAACGAAAAAAATTTACTCTTCGATACTTTCTCTTGACCTGGTTAAAATATAAATGTATTTCAACTTATCCGTATCGATTTTAAAAACTTTTACCAGGGAGCTGTCTTATGCGAGTACCGGTACCGGTTACCGAGGATATTTACTGGGTTGGGATAAATGATTTCGAATCGGATATATTCGAGGCGATTTGGCCGATTCCAGAAGGAATCAGCTATAACTCATATTTGATTGTAGATGAAAAGGTCGCCTTGATCGATACTGTAAAAAGCTGTTTCATGGATCTGTTCTTCAAGCGACTAGCTCAGGCTCTCCCAGAGGGTAAAAAGGTCGATTATTTGATTATTAACCACATGGAGCCCGATCATTCCGGTGCGATAGAGACGGCTCGTAAGTATTACCCGGACCTAAAAATTGTAGGAAACAAAAAAACGCTCGAGATGCTGAACAGTTTTTACGGTGTAACCGATAATACAGTAACCATCGGAGACGGGGATACTCTGGATCTTGGCAAGCACAAACTTCAGTTTACGCTTACTCCAATGGTCCATTGGCCGGAGACCATGATGACCTATGATACTACGACCAAGACTCTTTTCAGCGGTGATGCTTTCGGGGGGTTTGGGGCTTTGCGCGGCGGGATATTCGACGATGAGGTTGACCTGTCATTTTATGAAAACGAGATCCTTCGCTATTTTTCAAACATTGTCGGCAAATACAGCACCATGGTTCAGAAGGCTATTGCCAAGCTGGCTCATCTGGAAGTGCAAAACGTGTGTGCAACCCACGGCCCTGTTTTTCGCAGCAATCCCAAGTACATAATCGATGTCTACGACAAATGGAGCCGCTACGAGGCGGAAAAGGGAGTTGTGGTGGTGTATGCATCGATGTATCGCAACACTCAGCGCATGGCCGAGCAGGTGGCGCGTACGCTTGCCGAGGAAAACATCGAAATCGTAAAAATGCATAATGTTAGCCGCTCCCACCTAAGCTATATTATTAATGATATCTGGCGTTACAAAGGGGTTGTTCTGGGAAGCTGTACTTATAATACGAAACTTTTCCCGCTCATGGATTCGGCGGTATGTGCCCTTAACCCGGCCCTGATGCAAAAGAGGGTGGTTGGATTGTTCGGATCTTACAGCTGGAGCGGCGGTGCGCTAAAATCCCTGAAAAAGCATGCGGAGGACGGCAAGTGGGAGATAGTTGAACCCATGATCGAGGCAAAGAGTGCGCCTACCATAGAAAATCTTCAGGACTGTGAGATGCTTGGAAAAAAAGTTGCTCAGAGGGTTATCGCGGAAGTTTAAACGGCAGTTGTAACAATCGGGAAAACATGTGGTTATGTTTTCCCCGATTATTTTGTATCTTTAATTGTTACCCATACAATTCGAATTGAATGCCGGGTGCTTTTGCCGTATCGATCAGAATCGGGGGATTGATTCTCTGTTTGTTTACCGTCTCATAGAGAATCAGCTGAGGACGGGCAAGATCATTTGGATTGTCTCTTGAAACCACCCCTACATATTTGGTCAATTGAGCACTGGGTGCTTCCGTGATTCGTACCCGTGCGCCAACAGGATACATCGGAACTATTGATACCAGTGTCTTAACGATTTCCCGATTGAGATACTCCCCTCCCAGTTTGATAAGCTTCTTTATGACCAACCGTGTATTATCTCCACCGTTACTTTCCGTAGACATCAGGGTTTGATAGGTATCGGCCACTGAAACAATCTCGGCAAACCTGTGGATGACGTGGGTTTTGGAAATATCTTTGACCGGGGGCTGATTACTTCCCTTGAGCCCCATGGGATATCCCTTGCCATTTTCCATCTCGTGATGCTGAAGTGCCACGATGGCACTGGTTGCCGGTATGTGCGGACTCTGCGACAGCATCAGGTAGCCGTATACGGTATGTTGTCTGAACTGCTTGCGCTCTTCTTCCGTGAACTCCCCCTTTTTATTAAGAAGATTTTTTGGGATCGCAGTCAGTCCCATGTGGTAGTTAAGGGCTCCCGTTGCCAGTTGCTTTATTTCATCATACGAAAAGTTGTGCTTTCTGCCGATGCACAATGATGTAATTGTTACATTAACCGCTTGCTGAAGATAAGAGTCG
The DNA here is from genome assembly GCA_964586285.1 of uncultured Fibrobacterota bacterium. GTDB lineage: Bacteria > Fibrobacterota > Chitinivibrionia > Chitinivibrionales > CAYFVL01 > CAZPHU01. The sequence goes on from CAZPHU010000024.1 coordinate 32,652, forward strand.
GATGAACCTTTCAGAGCCGCGAGATTTAAAACGATTTCGGATTGATTCATAATCTGTTCGATAATCGTTTCGAGCTGCCTGGCAATGGTTGAATTCATGATATATTTGGTCAGATCCTTACGTTTCTCGAAAATCAGCTTGTGCAGATTCTCGGAGCTCGTGGCACGAAACTTGTCTATTATCTTTGCGACTTTCTCAGCGGATTGCTCAGAGGATGCAGTAAGTTGCGCATGTGACTGAGGATTAACCAGCGTCTCCGGTTTCACATCCTCCGTACCCGGCTCATCGATTAGCAGCGACTGATATCCAAGCTCCTTCAGTCGCTCTCTGTACCTTTCGGATAACTGGTAACCTGCGCCCAGTAACAGTTTTCCCGATGGAAGAACGATGGATTCTCCCAGTACCATGTTATCGTTTACGTCTTCCAGATTGTAACGTACCATTGTTTATCACTTCTGAGGAATATGGGTGCACGCGCGAGCTTATCTTAGAACAGGCTTTCAAGTAAAGATTATACAGGAAAGAAAAGAGCCGGTCAAGCCAATTACCACTTTTGTATGAACATGGCAAAAGCTGTCGTAATTTATTACCAGATACAGATACAATCTATTGTTTTTTTGTCAGTTACATTGTTTGTTTAAGACCGGCATTATGGAGTATATCAAAACTGTTACTGGCACGGATGCCGGGGAGCAGCTTTTCACGTATACCGTAGATTTATAGCCTTGCGAGACCTACGCATCGTTTTTGCAACCTGCTTCAATCTCCGAGTCTTTATAAACCGACGCTGCTGTTGGGTACAGTCCTGCGAAACCTCGGAAAATTCATCTTAAAACAATTTGTCCCATCCGGGCGAAATTGTTCACTCTTGAATTGAAGCTATTCTTCTATTCCCGGCCTGCTTATGACGTTACGTGTGTAATAGTGTTTAATTTCCCGCATTTCGGTGACCAGATCGGCGCGATCGATTAACTCCTGCGGGGCATTACGGCCGGTAATGATCATCTCGGTCTCTTTTGGGCGCGAATCTAATAAATTCAGCAGAAGGCTGATATCAAAGAGATTGAAGTAAACCGCAACCGCCGCTTCATCGAGGATAACCAGATCGTATTCCTTGCTCTGAAGTACTACGCGCGCTCTTTCCAACCCGTCTTTCGCCAAACTGCGGGCCCTTTGGTCGGGCTTTGAGGTGATAAAATTCTCGTCTCCGAACCGCTCCACTTCCACAAGTGGTTTAAACTTCTCCAAGGCTTTATGTTCGCTGCAATTGCGTCCCTTGAGAAACTGCCCTATCCAGACTCTTAATCCCGCACCGGCAGCTCTAACCGCAACCCCGACAGCCGCAGTGGTTTTTCCTTTCCCGTTGCCGGTGTAAACATGCACATAGCCCTGTTCCATCATTTCCTCATACTGTACTCTTCCACCGAAGGCAGTTCATGCGGCGTCTTACGCCCCTTGATTTTTTGCATGCGCCGATGTACTCTCTTGGCCTGCAATATAAACGCTTCCATATTGGCTTCAATGAGTTGCGGAAACGGATTGCCGTCGGTTTCAATCGACAGAAACGGAAACCTTTCTATATCCTCATATGCCTGTGCCTGTTTCTCCCATCCAGTCACCCGCTTCTTCCCCTCAACGGTCATCTCCTTTTTCAGAATGGCTTCCGCCATTCTTGAGGGCATACATCCAAACGGTCCGATAGATATAATACCGCATGAGTCGGCCAAAATCTCCCGCATTCCAAGACCAACGGTAAGAATACACTCCCCTCTGAAATTTGGATCCAATAGATGCTTAACCCCCTCGATTGTCTTCTCAACCTCTATCATTTCAAAGTGATAAAGGCCCGAACCCGACAGAATCGTTTTGATGCGCTTCTCAAACAACTCCTGTATACGAGCGGATATGCGCATGGTTATATTTTCCTTGAAAGAGAACTTCCTTTCCCCAAGACCGGTATTGACTACGTAATTGCTGTAGCATATGTACTCACTAAGCGGAGCGACTCGCACCATAAATCCGCGCTCTTCCAGGTAGTCGACAATGTTTTTACGTGAGAATTCATCCCGGCGTACATAGATTTCGCCAACCAATGAAATGACAGGAACATCGGCGGGATCTTTAGATAAAGGAATATCAGCAAGTCGTCGTGAGATCAGCGACAGAAGGGTAGATAATCTAACTGACAGCTGTCCTTCGAAAAAGCTGACGCACTCCTTCCAGCACTGATCAAAAACCCTCATTGCAGTTTCCGGGTCTTTAGCCGTTACTTTCAACATACTTTTAATGTCTTGCATAACATCCGTTATGACAATACCTTGCCAGGTGCGTAAAAGAGCCTTGTTTCCCATGCCCGCGTAGCCGTTCTCATCCGAGATTGTAAGCATGGCAGCATTGGGAATCTTCTTGCGCTGGATAAGTTGTTCGAATGCACGGTAATACTGGCCCAAACGGCATGGGCCCCCTCCGGTTGCCATCAGGAACAAAGTCACTTTCTGGGGATCGGTACGCTTTTCCAGACAATCCATAAACCCGCCGGTGGTAAGGATATAGGGCAAACACTCCTTACAGGAGGTATTTTTTCGACCGGTGAGCAGTGTATGATGGTCTGGTATTGGAAGTTGTCGGGCGTTTATACCCTGGCTGCGAAGTACCGCCGCCGTTATCTGCGCAACCATCTGGCCCATGGATGGTATTATAACCTCCACGCGCGGATGATTAAGCGGAAGTTTTTCTCCTGATGAGGTGTGTACCATCAACTTACGTCCACTGGAAACGTATGCCTGGGTGTAAGTTTCTTTCGGTTGCGATTGTTGATCTTGGCGTATCGAATAACTTCTCATGATATCCAGAGCCGCTTCGATTCTGGTATCTATTCCGGCATCGGCCGTATGCTGATCCAGTTCAAGGGTCAGTGAGGGCTTATCGCCCATCAGGTCTCGAAAATAGGTCAGGAGAAAAGAGTCGGGACCGCAGCTGAAGTTGGTTATGTAAAAGCCGAACAGGTTTTTCTTTTGTTTCACAAACCGCGCCGCTTTCATGATCTTCTGCCCCATTGCCCAGAACATTTTCTTATCTACCGGGTATTCATCCACCTCAAGCATGTCGTGAGGGATAATCATGTAGCCGCGAGATGCCGTCTTATGCGGAATACCCATATTCGCATCATCGGTAAAACTGTTGTACGGCCGGCCAAACAAAACTATGCCGAACGTATCGGGATTTTTATCGAGGTAGTGAAGCGCTTTGCGGCCGTATCGATATAACTCCTTCTCAAAGGCTCTCTGCTTTTCGCAGGCGTATTCCCAGGCATGCTTGATCTGTTTATCTTCTCGTTGAAGTGTCTGAGCCAAAGCAAGCATCGCCTGCAGTCCCCCCTCGTAGCTCTCTTTCATTTTGAGCACCGGGGTCAGCAGAGTGGTGTCTTTCTGCTCAAGCTGCTTTCTGAATGTTGTCTTAAGATAATAGGGCTCCCCCTGCACAAATACGCAGGCCCTGCTCCAGGTCGGAACGTTTGGTACGGGAAGCTGCATCACCTGGGGAAGAAAGATAAAATCAGGATTTTTGTCCAGAAGACTCTGGAACGCCCCGTGGCTGATTTCCGCAGGCAGACAGTACGCGGCCTCTATGCGCGACAGTCCCTCAGCGGAGATTTCATCCGAAATAATAGTCTCAAATCCCAACTGATCGAAAAAGTTTGAGAACAGAGGATACAGATTGTGATGAAGAAAAGATCTGTTCAGACCGACGGTTTTTGAGGTTTTTTTGTCGTGCACCCTCGAGGTGGTGGGGCCGTAGGAATCGTACATCAGCTTGCGACGCACCGCCACCAGATCAAGCTCACCTGTGTCCACCTCTTTATTGACCCGCATGTTATAGTACCTGTCGCAGATACCTCCGAAGGGGTAAAGTTTGTCGTCGATACGAATGCGTGAGATCTCACATTTGCGATCGCAGTGCTCTTTACCTCCGGCACACACAAATGTTCCCTCACGAATCGCATCCCGCTCAATCAGCTCGGTTAAATCAAACTCCCTGGGTTGAGCCACACCTATTGCGAGACGGTCGCACACCTCAAGGGCCACACCGAATGCGCCCATAAGTCCGGGGTCCGGGGGCACGATTATGGGCATCCGCATGAGAGAGGCCATGGCAACCGGAACCGCCTTGTTGTAACACACTCCCCCCTGCATAAATACTTTCTTTCCTACCGGCCTTGCTCCCTTTACCCGATTCACATAGTTCATACAGATCGAATACACCAGACCGGCCAAAATATCATCTCGAGCGATCCCCTCCTGTCCGGCCCGTTTTATGTCGCTTGAAATAAATGCCGCGCATTGATCGGTAAAATTGGGCGGGTTTGTGCCGTTTAAAGCAAACGGACCAATCTGCTCGGTGGCGACATTGAGCGACTCACGCGCGGATTCTTCCAGAAAGGAACCTGTTCCGGCACTGCAAGCCTCATTCATCGCATAATCGGCGGGAACTCCGCCGCTTAGATAGGTGTACTTGGCGTCCTGTCCGCCGATCTCAAAAATCGTATCCACCTCGGAATCGAAAAAGGACGCGGCCGTCGCATGGGCTATTATCTCGTTAATTATCTGGTCGCTAAGCGCGTGAAGCCCGGCGATCTGACGGCCCGAGCCGGTTATCCCAAGTCCCCTGAGCGATACCGAAGCATCACCGATCTGCTCCTTAATCTTCTTATAGCAGGCCCGTGATGCTTCTACCGGATTGCCGTTTGTGCGCAGGTAAACCGAGGCGAGCGTTTTCTTATCAGCCTCTCTGATAAGAACCGCCTTGGTTGTAGTTGAGCCGACATCCAGCCCCAGAACACAGACATCACCGTTTCTTGCGCAATCATGCTCAGTTTCTTTAAAATCTACCAGATGGGTGTGATCTTTTAAAGCCGGATGAGTACCGAAAGAGTGGCTTTCATCCCGAAGAATATCCTCGGGATTGTCTCCAAGAGGTAAACAACCGTGATCGACAGCCCACAGCGCGGCACCATAGGCCTCGAAAGCAGCGGATTGATTGGGAGTGAAAACCTCTTTGTATCGGGACTGAAGAATCGAGATGAGACTGGAGTTTAGCGATCCCCCACCGATGACTGCGACCCGGTCCTGTTTCATGTCTTTTATAAGCTCACCCATCTTGTCGGCCATCATGTGACAGAGCCCGGCTGCTATATTCTCCCGAGGCTCCCCTTTGTTCAACGCATGGGTACAGTCGCTTTTGCAAAACACACTGCAACGCCCGGCAATCTTATGAGGAGTCCCCTCACGCGCCATCTCCACCGCCTCCTCGACATTCAACCCCATTCGACCGACCTGCTGTACGAAAAACTCTCCCGTACCGCTTGCGCACTTGTTTCCCGAATGCACACTGATCAATCCACCCTGGGCATTGACTTTGTACACAAGCTGTGTTTCACCGCCCGCACTGATAACCACATCGGGAAAACCCTCGCCGTTACCGTACTCTTCCCCAAGCGCAATCTCAACGGCTTCGGCTTCAGAAATCGAGCTTAGCTCCACACAGTTACGAAAGTGACGACCAGTTACGGCTACACGGTCAATTTCGTAAAGATCTATGCTGTTCAGATACCTCACGAAAGCCTCCCGAGTGTTGCCTTCATGAGCAATACGGTCGGTTCGTTCGATTGTCTTGAGTTCGGTGTCCGTATATAGAACTACACACTGCATCGTAGTTGCGCCAAAACATATACCCAATGTTTTCATAATGCTTGATCCGTCCGGATAATGTGTTCGAAAATGTATATAAAAGGAAGAGGCTTACGGTTTCATAGGAAAAATCATGCCAAAAACAGGACCAGAAGCTGTTCATGAAATCCTAATATATATTACACCTCTTAAATTGTGCTTTTTACTAACTAAGAAGAAAAAGAGGATGCATTGTATGTACGATCCGACTGATCCTTTTTCTCTGGAGAAGTACTCTTCGGCGATTACCTTGTCCGATATGGAAGTATTTCTTTTCCCTGAGCTTATGTACTCACTGGTGTTAGCCAACATTATGTCTCCCCTGCCCTGGAAATGGAGAGACGATCCGTGGTTTAACAAGAATAAAAAAGGAAACGAATACAGGCAGATTCAGAGGGCAAAGCAGTTTATAATGGATAACTTCGTGTTCAATCTCGACCTTGATACCTGGGGATTGACCACCAAGCAAAGAGAATTGTCCCGATTCAATTCAATAATCGATGAGAATGTGCTTGCTCAAAGCAACGCTCTTTTCGGTTATGAGGGGGATAAGTATTATTTCGATATAGACATAAGACGTCACTTCGGGCTGGATAAGTATACCTCCGATGTGATCCCGTATTGGAAGACCGAGACTGTGGAGGCTATGGCCGCGTTCAGGCATAAGGAAGGGTATCCGACCGGTGCCGGTGAGTGTGTATCGCTGGCCGCGCTTTACGCAGCTTCTCTTTTTGTACTGACGTCTATACCGCTGGATACCATCTACCTGATGGCCACTCCCCTTCATTCCCAAAACTTTATAGATATCCGTGACGGTATTCTGACCAACAATCGACGTATCGTCACCAAAAACATGTGGTTCAACGGTACCGAACTTTCCGCCAAGGCTCGTCGCGCCCTCGAAAACGAACGCGTGACGGTGGTGGTGAACAATACCGGTTATATTCACACGATGTACCCCGAGGCAACGATGTCTCCTCAATCCTACCGTCATTTTTCTCATCAGTTGAAAGACTATCTTAAAACCGATATAACTTTCAATGTGCTGGCAAGCTTTCTGCGCCAGAACAGCCACCTGCAGCCTTGCTTTCAGATATCTCACAGCTGCTGCGGCAAACCGCGTTATATCGAATCGGAGCGGGTGTTTCATTATGAGCACGGAAGTAAATTTCGGATTGGCGATGAGACTCAGACCGCTTTATTGCATCAGATAGACGAGGATGATTTCTATCCTTCTCCGATCGAGAACCGAATCATTCTGGATGACCTGGAGAACTTCTTCAGAACCAACCACATATCCATAGATTCTGAAGAAGACATACAACGTCTTAAAGACACTCTCTCAAACAACTGCATCAGTGCTCAGAAAGTAATAGATGAGCTGGTTGCGTTCGCACGGATTACTCCCAATCTTCCCAAGACCGATAAGAAATGGGTATCCTCCTATCAGCCCATAGAAATCGATCCATCCTGGGAGCGAGAGCAGATAGTGGATTATCTGGAAAGTATCCGAAAATCCCACCCAGTCGCGGATCTGGCTTTCAGTGCCTTTCGCGACATCACCCGCTCCCCCTGGAAGCCGTTTATGAAAGCCGCTCTGGAGCGAAACCCGGTCTGTATCGACGGTGCCAAAAAGTACGATATCAGGCAGGTAGCCGAAAAGCTGTGGCTTATGCCCAACGAATCCATATACGACGGCAGCCGCATGGCGCAACCCGACGAAGTTTGGAACTTCGGGCGTGGAGACGGTCTGGAAAAAGCTATTTGCCTGATGAATATCGCTAAGGCTAAGAGGCCGCAAGAGAGGGTTGAGATGGAGGGTGAAAACGGAAGCATCGTTGTCAGGTTTGACGGTGAGGAGTACCGATTTCAGAGCTCAAGGGATCTTCCCCTGCCCACCGAGGATGATTGCGACTTCAGATATAAGCCGTGAAAGAGCCGTAACCGGCCCAAGCGCGGAAAATTCACATGGGGCCATGCACATAAACTCGCCCTGACACCGGGCTCATCGGCCCACTTCCGATATTGTCGGCATAGCAGGCCACCCGCGTGAAGGCAACGATATTGTT
>CAZPHU010000025.1:0-40276 GCA_964586285.1 uncultured Fibrobacterota bacterium
CTGCCGCCCCCCAACCCCCGCCAATGCTGTTGCATTAAGAGTTGACACGAGACAAAAGCATCCCATCCAAACCTTCTCCCGCTTTGCGAAAGAAGGGGAAGGCTTTAACGCGTTAGTCTTTCTCTTCCCCCGTTACCAAGGGGGAGGCTGGGAGGGGGTGCGTTTGTCAGGAATAGCGCAAATGTCAACCTTGACGCAACGGCATTGCCAACCCCCGCCGGGCGATGGCAGCGGTGGTGGTGTGGCAATGTCGTTCCCCAAACTGCGCCAGTCAAAGGATTTTGCAACTGGCCATTTCAATGAATTGCGGGTGATTGATTTTCAGCCCGTAGGGCTTCAATTATTGTAGCCACGGTACCCACAAGAAATCACCACAACCCTGGGGAGTGTGGATATTACTCCCGGCGGATGGGGAACCACCCCTGCAAAACGGGTGCATAATATATCTCCTCGGGGAGATGTCTATTGTTTTTTCGGCTACAATAATCCGACCTCTACGAGGTCTAAGGCACAAAACCAATTTTTTCACACCGGCGATTCGAATTATATTTTCAATGATTCGACTGAGGGGGAAATGTTGTACGGAAGGCCGATAGTCCCCTGGCGGACGGATGTCATTGCGTTGCAGCAATGAAATATATTGATACCAAAACAATGTAAGCCCAAACCACATGGGTAATTTCTAATGTCCGACATCATACCCAAACACGGCGGATACCGCAATTTAAAGAGCTTTCAAGTTTCTCAGCTTGTGTATGATGTGACCGTGCGTTTTTGTGATCTCTACATTGAGCGAACCAGTCGGACAAAGGATCAGATGGTACAGGCGGCACGAAGTGGTGTGCAGAATATTGCGGAGGGGTCACAAGTATCGGCTACATCCAAGAAAATGGAGCTGAAATTAACGCAAGTAGCACGCGCGAGTCTGGAAGAGCTTAAACTGGACTATGAAGATTTCCTGCGCCACAGGAAAATGCCCATGCTTCGCCCAGACCATCCGGCACTGATACGCTTTAAAAGCATGCGTTGCCATACTCTGGAGGAGGTTCAATCCTGGGTTGGCCAGGAGCGTAAAAAAAGCACGGACGACAAAGGACGGCAAAGTACAAAAGAAGGCGAAAATGAAGAGGATGTCCCATCCGTCAATGCGAGTCGGTGTGTGTGTGCATTGTTGCCCACGGCCTGCTTGGCAGCCAATGCGGCACTATCATTACTGAACGTTGCTTGCTACCTTCTTGACCGGCAGGTCCAGAGCCTGGCTGACCATTTTGAAAAAGAAGGTGGTTTTACTGAAAGGCTCTACCAAATGCGCAAGAGCAAAAGAAAAAAACCTTAGCACGATTGTGGGGCTATGGCTCTCATCATGCCACAAGTCGCGGAGTATTCACTCCGAAAGGTGAAAACTCCCTCATCTTTTTTATCACAAAAGAAAAACAACAAGTATTCTCTCAATACATCGATTTTATTGAAGCCGATATCCACTCGAGTGGATACCGCGGCGGGAATATGCATCGAAAGGATGGATAACAGATACCGGCAGCATGAAAGTTCTTTACGGTAACGACGGATTTTACGCAATCGAGGTAAAAAACAGCGCAACCATACGCTTGCAGGATCTCAGGGGGCTCAAAACATTTGCACAGGACTACCCCCAGTCCGTAAATCTCTTTATTTACCGTGGCAGTCAACGAACCGAACGTGACGGAATCCTGTGTATACCGGTCACAGAGTTTTTGCAAAGCCTGGTTCCCGGTAAAGCACTTGTGTGAATGAGGCCCCCGATTTTTCCAAAATCGGGGGAGACGTTTTGAAAGGTCACGGCGGCAGGCACAGCATGATCAAGCATCGTCTGAGGCGCAGGAATTAATTTTATAGCGGTTCATATAGATATGGATTCATTCGATTTTCAACTGCCTGGTTTTTTTTATAATCCCCGGGTAAAATCCATTGCGTACCGGAAAGATATTAACCACTGTTTGGGTGTCTTTACATGCAGATAAAAAAAAATTTCGGATTGATCGTGACAGCCCTGATCATAACAGCTTGCGGCCCATCATGCTTTTTAACCTCTCAGTCCTTCAATCACGGAAAATTGCTTAATCCCGGCGAAGGACTCGTAACATACGGATACGGTAATTCATACGGCCATAAGATCTCCAGAGAACAGTACGACCAATCTTATTTCGATCCCGACTACGATCTTTATCTTGAAACGGATTCCGTCGATATAACCTTCAGAACCCATTCTTTTGATTACCGTCTGGGGTTTCTCTCCAAATACCCTTTCGGCAAGGGAGCGGAGATTGGGCTGCATTCGGAAATTACCATGTTTCGAGACAAGGAGGGGGCTTTGCATTCCACTCATCCTCCGATCCTGGAGTTTTCTCTTCGGTGCGGTTTTCCCGAGCTACAGTTTCTTGGAGGACTTTACCATCATAATATCGATCTGGGGTGGGTGGTCGGCAGCTGGGTAGACAACGGCTGGTTTGGAGGATATGCGGCGGGAGTCGAATACACCCGTTTGATACCTTACGCCGGTGCATGGATGGCCCTAAGCGCAACCGATCCGTCTGAAGGCGACCCTTTTGATGATGAGTCTTCATTTTTCAAAGATCATGATCGCACATGGCATCTAAAGCTCTGTGCCGGTGTTTCCGTTAAAGTAAAGAGGATCCCGGTCTTTCCCGATTATGTATCACCCGAAATAACTATTATTCAACCCCTTTCCAGCGATGAAAAAAGAACAGGATTCACATGGCAAATCGGTTTGCGATGGTTAAACGGCATTTGATCTCAAGAGTAATACTTGCGCTGCTTTGGTTACCGCTTCTTGTTTGGAGCGGGGAGTTGTCCGATACAGCTTCAATCGATGCGGTTTCGCGGCGGGCCCAAGGCGATATGCTCGTTGTCGAAGGGATGATTATTTCGCAGAGCACGGGAGAATATCCCACCGACGGGGGAGTTGTCCTTAGCGTTGATTCAAAAGAGGTCCCCGTTGATGAGCAGGGGATGTTTCGAACATCCATAAGCAGACATGAGTATTTTACGCTTGAGGTTAGTTCTTCGGGGTTTGAATCGTTTCGGGAGATTATCCAAACGGTTGACGGGCAGAGAAATTATTTCGTGACTTGTGCACTGAAGCCGCGAGAAGAGACCGATTCGCAATCGAAGCCCTCGGCGCAAAAATCCTCCCAACCGCGCAAGTCGACAGATTCGGCCGATATGTTGGAGCGTATTCCGTGGACCATATCCGGCACTATCATAGACTCCAGGGTCGATCTTGCAGTGGAATCGGACTCGACCGTTCTTACGTTTGACGGAGAAGAGGTTTCCGGAACCGACAAGGGAAATTTTTATATCACGACAAATATCGGTGGGCGTCATGTGTTGAGTTTCAGCTCTCCGGGGTATAATGATGTGATTCGGGAAATCGATCTCACAGGCGATCAAAAGCAGCCTTTTGTGGTAATTGCCACCAGTGCGAAAGGTCATGAGATCACCAGGCGCGAGATAGTGGTTTCCGCCAAGTCTCAGTCCCTTCACCGTACCGCCCGGATTGCCAAGACAACCGTTTCACGAAAAGAAATTCAGCGCACGGCGGCGACCTTTTCCGATCCCATGCGGGTACTGCAGACTCTTCCGGGCGTAACCTCCACAAGCGACATCTCCTCCCGGCCGGTGGTGCGCGGCGGGGAGATACACCAGAGCCGGGTTTATCTCGACGGAATCAGCCTTATACAGCCCTACCACTACGGGGGGCTTCATTCTACGTTCAATCAGCTGGCGATCGACAATATTTCACTTTACTCGTCGGGATTTCCGTCTCATCTGGGCAACTCACTCTCGGCGCTAATTGAGGCGTCCGGACGGCGCCCGGCTCAGGAGTCCTTCGAGCTGGCTCTGGACTGCAATCTCCTTCAGTCCGCCGCTTATATAGGAGTTCCTCTTTTTGACAACAAAGCCGGAATCAATCTCGCCTGGCAGGGATCGTATTATCAGCACGTAGCCAACCTGATGATGGGGGTTTTCGCCGATGATGAAACAAAGGAGGATTTTAAGCATATTACTTTGCCCGATTACAACGATATCTCGGTTGGCTTTGAGCTTCGTCCCAATTCCAAGTGGTCTTTTTCGCTTACTGAATCATTCAACGGCGACAAATATATGTACACCGAGAGCGATTCCGGTATTCCAGTCCAGGCATTTAAGTCCTACGACAACGGACCTCCGGTTGTACATAAGGATACTCTGGAGGATTGGGAACTTGACGATTTTCGCTGGAATATAATGCCTAATGTGGATAGTGCGGTGATAGGGGACAAGTCTCACTTTCTGGATACCGTTTTCATCTACAAATCCAATTACAACATCCTGGGAGCCAACGCCACGTTTACCCCAAACGATGTGTGGGTGCTTAAAACATCTCTTGCCTGGCAGAAGCGGTGGTGGGATATCGATTTTCCTGTTGCTTACTCCGAATACATACGCTCATCCAAATTCGATGTCTCAATCAACCAGGGAAACGGTGGGGTGGGAGTCGTTTATTCGGGTATAAAGAATCATCTCATACGTGCCGGTTTACAGATCGACGCTACCCGGGCGCGCTATAACGTTTACATTCCACGATTTCTGCACGAGATGATCACCAAGGGAAGCACAACCTTGTATGATTTTTTGGGACCCATGACCGGCGACACCGGTACGGTTCTCACCCACACGGAAATGTCTGATTATCTGTTTGATCTCTCCGAAAGGCTTCTGATTAACTATCGTGGGGACCGCGACTATGTAAATGCCGGTGTTTATGTAAACGATTCCTGGGAAGTCACGGACAAGGTAAACGCGGATGTCGGTGTGAGATTGGAGACCTGCACCGCCGACTCTTCCGTGACACTCTCGCCTCGTTTTACGCTCAAGTACAAGATGCGCGACAATCTTGAGATGCTTCTGTCCGCCGGACGCTATACACAAAACAACTATGAACCCGCCGTTATTGCTTTGTCAAGGAATCTGGGGCCTGAAAAAACCTGGCACGCGGATGCGGGTGCCCAGTCGCGTCTGCTGCCGTCGCTTAGCGTTAAAAGTAATCTTTACTACAAGTCATACAGCGGCCTTCTATCCGAGGTGATCGAGAGCCAAGGCAGAAAAATGCCTCCGCTGCATGAACTTATATATCATCTCAGGTATCGCTACAGTCCTCGACATTTGCAGAATCTTACGCAGGATGAACTCGCCCAATTGGCTTATGAGTTTTTTAGCGAGAGCAGTCTCTACACTTCCTACTATACGAATAAGGGAAGCGGCTATGCGTACGGATGGGAGAATATGGTCAGGTATGAGGTGGGGGATTTCTGGCACGGATGGTTGTCGTTTACATTGGGCAGATCTGTCAGACAACGCCTTCCGGGTTGGCGAAAACACCCCTTTCCTCTCGAGACTCCGCTGCTCATATCCTTTGTAAATTACTATCGTCTTCCCAGACGTTACGAGTTCAGTGTCAAATACCGCCTTATCGGGGGAAGGCCCTATACTCCAACCGATGCATCTTTGGAAGAGGTGAGAATATCGGATTTCAACTCCGGCCGTCTGGCGCCCTATCAGTCGCTTGACTTTAGGATATCAAAGGGTTTTCTGCGTAAAAGAATGCGTGGTCATTTGTATATAGAGGTCTGGAACAGTCTGAACAGTCCCAATTTGTTCATGCTGGACAGCAAAACTAAACACCTTCAGGGCCAAACCACAAACATACCCGTCCCTGTTCTGTTGTTTGGTTTCGATTTTGATCTGTTGTAAAAGGAGAATAGATAATGGAAGCAATAGCTTCGTATGTTGCCCGCGGAGGGGTTTTCATATATCCTATCATAGCAGGGGCTTTGTGGGGGATGGTGCTTGTTTTTGAGCGCATAGTTTTTTACGTTCAAAAGACCGCTCTTATAAGGCGCCAGTCCGATACCTTCACAAGGCAACTAAGAAGCGGCGGTATACCTGAAGCCGGCCGATGGCTTGAAACGCAGAGCGGACTGCTCAGCATGGTTTTGGGTGCGGGGGTAAAACATGCCCATCTGCCGGTGGAGCGGGTAAGTGAAAAGATGGAAGCAGTTTTGTTAAAGGAGCTTCCTTCCTACAGCCGTTTCTTGAATTTTTTGGCAGTGCTCTCATCCCTGATGCCGATGTTTGGACTTTTGGGTACGGTTACCGGCATGATCGCCACCTTCAAGGTCATTGCTCTTCAGGGCACCGGTGATGCTCAGGCGATGGCCGGGGGTATAGCCGAGGCGCTTCTTACGACACAGGCAGGACTGGTTGCAGCCATACCGATGATTCTGGGGCACACATATCTTTCGAGCAAACTCAAAAAAATCACCGATACCATCAAGGAGTCCTGCCATCTGCTTATTGATTACATGAAGGACACGCATGATTAACGATGCCTTTACAACATTCGAGCAGAATCTGAAAAAGCCGGAAGTTACCATGACTCCGCTGATCGACATGGTGTTTTTGCTGCTGATATTTTTCGTGGTAACCACTACATTTACAAAAGAGACCGGTATCACGGTAGACAAGGTCAAAACAACAACTGCCGCAATAATCCCAAACAGACTTATGGTAGTTTCCATAGACAGCAGCGGAGGATACTGGTTTGACAAGAAGCGCCGGGCGCTTGAGGAAATCACAGGTATGGTTGTGGAAAAAATGAGTATTGACAACGAAACAAACCTGGTGCTCGTGCCTGATAAAAACGGGCGGGTGGAGCCTCTTGTTATGCTGTTGGACCGGCTGCGTGCGCATCAGATAACACGCTTTTCTCTGGGAACCCAACAGGATCATGCAACCGGTAAAGACTGAACACAAGCCGCACAGAGAGGGATTGTTCAGATGGTCCGTGTCGGTGCTTTTTGCCGTTGCCGCACTGTTTCTTCTGTTTTGTCTCATTCAGCAAACGGATCTTGGCAATCAACCCGCTTCGCCGCGGATTGTAGAGCTTGACTATCTGGTGATTCCCAACATGAGGGAAGAAAAGATACAGAAGCCCCAAAAGAAGAAAACAAACAGGGAACCAAGGAAAAAAGAGCCTGAGAAGACAGTTTTAAAACAGGAGACTGTGAAAAATCCTGCAGGCAGGCAGTCTGAGCCCCGGGATATTTCATCCCGGCCGCAGCCCGACAGCTCTTTTGAATCGGTTGCTTCTTCGACGGGTAAAGCCGGCGGATCGGAGCCGTTACCCGTGGAAACGGCCGACCGGGCGGTTACGGTTACCGGGGCAGCTCAGCTTGATAATGTCTCTTTCCAGCCGTTATTCAATCCGCCCCCGCGCTATCCGGAGATTGCCCGCAACGGAGGTATTGAGGGCTTCGCGGATGTGGAGCTTATCATCGACAGTGACGGACGCATAGAATCATATACGGTCAAGCGCCTGAGCGGACATCCCTCTTTCGGCACCGAAACCGCCGCGGTGATTCCCCGATGGCGTTTCCCGCCACCCCGAAAGAATGGAAAGGCCATACGCGTGCGCTATGTTTACAGGGTGTGGTTTCGGTTGGATGAGTAAATGCTTAAAGTAAATATTACCTAAACTGAGCGGTTCTGAGTGGATGAATTGCTCAATGCCTTGAGGCCGGAAGGGATGAAGCGATTGCGTGAAATACCCGCCGCGGATTTTCAAAATCGCTGAAAATCTTCTGCTCCAATCATTGAGAAAATCGCCCCGAAAGAATCGCTGTGAGTTTAGGTATTACTTAAAAAGTTTTCATGCGGGATTCGCAACGGAGCGTGGTCTGAGTAGCGGGCGTTATGAATATGCAGCTCCTGCACGAGTAAATCGGTTTGTTTTGGGGTGAGTACCCCGCGTTCGATAAAGAACTTTCCCAGTGGTTTGTCGAATCTTTTCTGAGCATTTAAGATGGTATTGATTGCCGCGCCGTTAAGAAGGCCGTTGCGTCGAGCGACGATCCCAAATGGAGTGCCGTCCTTGGTAAGCAGTAACATGCGGCTGAAATCGCTTAGACTGAGAATACCGATCTGAAGGGTCATTTGTCCGATCATCGGGCGTTGTTTTCTCTGCCAGTGAAGTGAATCGTTGAGCATACGGCGGCTGATAATTCCCCGAAAATACAGGTATGTTCCTAAACGCATCTTGCGGGGCAACATCTTGCCTCTATAGAAAAAGGATTTTTCACCGGTATGTTTGCTTTTTTCGACCGATGGTTTTTCGGAGGATAAACCGTGAGTCGTCTTTGTTGTTTCAACGGTCTCAATAGTTTCATCTTTTTGAGTGTCATCATGTTTGAGTTGCGCCGTCGACCTGCCCGCTCGATAACTGATCGGCTCCGCAAACAACATATGGTCGCTTATATTACCTGTGCCGTTTACATTTATGTAGTCCAGCACACTTCTACCACAGGCGTAAAGATTGTTGATTTCCCGTTCGATGGATCCTGTTTTGGTCTCATTTTCCCGTATACTGCCTCTTTGGAGGTAGGATAATCTTTTGGCAAAAGCGATCTTCACGTCTTCTTCGTGCAGCAAGGGCAATATTCCCTTGGCTATATGGTATTTGGAATCGAAAAGTGTCCGGCACGCAGAGATGGATCCGTTCATACAAGTATTGTTTTTCATTGCTACCTCTTATGTATGAAAGAGAGATATAGATTGTATTATTATCAGTGGCCAAGTGCAACAGCTAATTATGGCAGGAATCAGGACGCAAGTACCAGGAGTTTGAAAAGGCAACCAACGTTTTAAGTCATAGGGTTGCCATGTATGCAGGCTTTCTTTTGTTCCAAAGTTTCCTGCCGAGCCTGACAGGCTGAATCATCAATCTGCCTGATTTAAATACACACTACGCCTAACCATGCACAAAATCGGATCGATCCCCCCAAAAAATACCCCGGTAAGATGCAGCTTCAGGCATCTGTCCGGGGTATCTTAGTTTTTAAAATTTCATGCCGGGTCAGTTGATTGTTACAGCTTCTCCCACATCAGGGTAATGCACGTTTTGATAACCCATGCTTCTGAGCGCATCCTTGAGCGGCAGCGATTGATCGGGTTCTCCGTGCACAAGAAAAATATTCTTCAACCTGTTTGGCGGAGTTATTTTAGCGTAATTCAGAAGATCCCGGCGGTCCGCATGGGCGCTGAATGAATCCATCACCTTGACCTTACAGTTTACCGTATGTTCTTCGCCGAATATCCGAACCTTTTTCTCTCCTTCGATGATCTTTCTTGCCAGTGTTTCCCGTGCGGCATATCCCACAAACAACAGAAGCGTTTTGCGGTCGTGGATGTTGTTTCTCAGATGGTGCAGTATTCTGCCGCCCTCGGCCATACCGGAGGCTGAGATGATAATATGAGGGTAGGAGATGCCGTTGAGGGCTTTGGATTCGTTTACCTCATGCACGTATTTGAGCCGCCTGAACCCGAAGGGATCAAGGTGATCTTCCAGAAAAATCCGGTCGGTTTCCCTGTCGTAGTGACTGGGGAAGAGACGGAAAATTTCGGTTGCCGAGCAGGCCAGGGGACTGTCGACGAAAATGGGTATCTCGGGGATACGCCCCTGATCAAACAGCTTATGAAGCAGGTATACAAGAAGCTGAGTCCGTCCAACCGCGAAGGAGGGTATGATTATTTTGCCGCCCTCTTTTGCGGTGGTGCGAATAA
Organism: uncultured Fibrobacterota bacterium; assembly: GCA_964586285.1. Classification (GTDB taxonomy): domain Bacteria; phylum Fibrobacterota; class Chitinivibrionia; order Chitinivibrionales; family CAYFVL01; genus CAZPHU01. The sequence goes on from CAZPHU010000025.1 coordinate 9,661, forward strand.
GCAGCGACATCTCCTCCTCCACATCGTCAAAGGAGGTGTGGGTCCGATTTCCGTAGGTACTTTCCATCACCAGTATATCCAGGTCCCGAAGAACATTGGGGTCGTGCATGATCGGTATACCCGGTCTTCCGATATCTCCGGTTAGTCCCAGCCGCCATTTCCGTTCGTTTTCTTCCAGCTCAAGCAGTATTCCGGCCGATCCGAGTATATGGCCGGCGTCCCTGAAAGTGGCTTTCACCCCGGAAGCGATATCGATCGTCTTGTCGTAGTCTATGCCCACAAAGTAATCCAGCGAATCGATTGCATCATCCATGGTATACAGCGGCTCAAGCGGGGGTTGATGCTGTTTTGCTCGGATTCTATTCACGAACTGAATATCCTTCTCCTGCAGGAAAGCCGAGTCCTTGAGCATTATCTTACACAGCTCGACCGTGGGCGTGGCTGCGTAGATTGAGTTCTTGAAGCCGTGTTTGACCAGATTTGGGATATTTCCGCTATGATCCATATGCGCGTGAGTGAGAAGAAGACTGTCAACGGTGGAGGGATCGAACATAAATGCATGATTTTTCTCGTAGGTCTCGTTTCGTCTTCCCTGAAACAGACCGCATTCCAGAAGAATTTTCTTTCCGTTGAGGGTAATAAGAAACTGTGATCCGGTAACCGTTTGTGCTCCACCGCAAAATTGCATTTGCATAAGACAACTCCTGATTAGACATATCGGGGTTTTCACAGCTGGACCCCTATATACTAATTATACCCGAAAACTGCTCGGAAAACCAGAGATTTGAAGGGGATTATGGGTGTTGTTCGGAGTGGAGGGAAAGAATGAGGCTAAAAAAAAGGCGAATGCCGGGGCATTCGCCAATATTTAGTTGGGCGCGGGATTTGGAGCCCTGTCTACTGCTGTTGTTTGTTTTCCTTGCTTTTCTTCGGTCTGCTTTTGCCGTTGCTTCCGCGCCAGATTTTGCCTTTTCTTGTACGACGATCACCACGTCCCATTAAATGCTCCTTATTGTTATCTGATACCGTTCACCGTGAAAAAGATACTAAAGATACTATAAATAACCGCCCTTGATCAACCCTTGGGCGTGTATGAGAAAACAAAAGCCGATTAAGAGAATGTAAGTACCAGATGTTTCTGCAAACCCCGAGCATCCGAGTAATCTGATGGCCTGCATCCGATTAGCCCAATCACTCACACCTCATCGCATCTCGTACGTCCTGGACAAAGGTGTCGATTGTTGAGCGGTCGGTATCCCAGGAACACATCAGACGCGCACCTCCAACCCCGATAAAGGTATAGAACTTCCATCCCCGAGCGTTTAAGTTTTCAATGACCCGCGGCGGCATTTCTACAAAAACCGCATTTGCCTCTCGCGGATACATAAGCTTTATCCCCTCGACAGCAGTCAGAGCGTTGCTGAGCAGGGCGGCACTGTTGTTTGCATGAACGGCATTGCGCAGCCAGACATCATTTTCGAGCAGCCCAACCCAGGGAGCAGATATGAAACGCATTTTTGAAGCAAGCTGTCCGCCCTGCTTGCAGCGAAAATCGAAGTTAAGTGCGCTTTGTTTGTCGAAAAACACAACCGCCTCTCCAATTGAAAGTCCGTTTTTCGTTCCGCCGAAGCAAAGGACATCCAGACCTGCCTTCCAGGTGATCTGGGCAGGGGTACACCCCAGAAACGCAACAGCGTTGGCAAACCTCGCCCCATCCATATGTACCTTCATATGGTGGTGGTGAGCAAGTGAGCATAGACGCGATATTTCATCCTCCGTATAGACCGTACCAATCTCAGTGGACTGGGTGATACTCAAAGCGCTGGGGCGGGGGAAATGGATATCGGAGCGTTTGGTGATAATTTTCTTTACCGCCTCCTCATCGAGCTTTCCAAGCGCTCCCGGGCAGGTAAGCAGTTTTGCCCCATGAGTGAAAAACTCCGGACTGCCGCACTCGTCGGTTTCGATGTGAGCGAAATCGTGACAGATCACACTGTTAAAAGAACTACACAGAGATGCCAGCGAAAGAGAATTGGCCGCAGTACCGTTGAATACAAAAAACACCTCGCAATCGGTTTCGAATATCTCCCTTATCATATCCGATGCTCGTCTGGTCCACGAATCTTCTCCGTAGGCCCTGTGATGTCCCTTATTGGCCTCCTGAAACATTTGAAGAGCCTCGGGGCAAATGCCGGAATAATTGTCGCTGGCAAACTGCTGAATTTGATCCTGTGACATGGTTGCTGGTTGCTCCATAACAGTTATTATTGGTCCTTGCTATAGGCAGCGGACCCTGGTATGCCTTTTTGGGCACCCCTTTGTTTGTGTCTTTTTTTACGGTCGTTGACCGTACAGGTTGTCCATCCGATTATGATACCGACAGCCAAAAGCATGAAAAACAGAAGCGCCCGTGAGAGCGAAAACTGCCATGTCATGAAACGAATGTTTACCATCGCGGTATTTTGAAGAGTGAAGATAACCACTAGAATCAAGAGAGTTATACCGACAAACATCTTTGAACTCATCATGCCTCATTTCAGTTACAGATTACCGAACCATTTACTTCGTATCCTGTGCACCGTACTGCCGGGGCTTTCCTGTACCCTCAAAAGAGCTATATTAACCTGTTCGCGCAGCGGGCTGTCGGAAGGGAGGGTTATTCCGTAAAAAAAACGATACTGTCTCTGATCGATCAGATTGAACCGGTCGGCGTCGATAAGCTCCTGAGCCAGGTAGTATCGAATCAGGGAGGCATCGTGGCTTACAGCCGCGACCTGCTGGTTTTCAAGCAGTACGAGAGCGGAGTCGATAGTGGGAACCGCGTTTACCCAGATATTTTGAGAGCGTATTACCTCCTCGGCGATCGACTCCTCCACAACGGCTACACTCTTACCACTCAGATCTCCGATACTCTCTATCTGATCGGAAAGATTGTTAAGTGTAAGCATCGAACTTAGTGTAGCAATAGCCACTCCGAATATCACAATTCCGCTGAAAACCACTATAACTCCAATCAGCTTTCCTATACTCCTCTTAGGAACGACATCACCGTATCCCACGGTGGACATGGTGACTATCGTCCACCAGACTCCCTGAGCAATGCCTTTCCAGGAGCGTTTTAAACTTCTTCCCCGCTCAAAAAGCCATATCAGAACCGCGCAAAACAGTACATATAGTCCAGTGGCGGCGATAAGGCCTCCAAGTTCATAAAAATCGATGTTGAACCTGAACAGGTCGATCGAAAGAAAGCCGAGTATGCCTCTGCTTTTTTGTGGAATCAACAACCCCAGATTGTCTTCGAAAAACGGCTGACTGAAATCGATTGTCTGCTCACGCTCGGCGGTGATTGTGGTTGCTGCAATACCCAAATCGGCTCCACTGTTTTCTATGCGGTGAAGGTGTGCCGCGAGGGTGGCGTCGTAAACAAATTTCAACTGCGGTGACGGTTGCATGTTTCGGGCTACTGCACGAATCAAATCGATCGAGAAACCCCGGAAATCCGCGGCGTTTTCTCCGGTGATGATAAAGGGAGGTGCGGGCTTTACCGCCACCTCCAGAGTATCGATCGCCAAACCCGCGAAAAGATTGCCCGACAACAAAACAAGCGCAAAGAATCGAATGGGTAGCCGTTTCATAAAATTCTACTCACCTACCTCCAGGCTTATCGGTGTGGGTGTCTCGATGTTGTCGGAGATAGGGCACCTTTTATCTACTTCCTTTAAAAAACTTAATTTCTCCTCATAACTCATATCGGCATCGATCCAGGCAACTACGCGTATGCTTTTATAACCCGCGCGCCTCTCGCTGCTTTGCCCAAGTAGTGCCGATGTATCGAGTTCACCCTCAACCCGCACCTTCATGCCCCGAAGCTCGATTCTTCTCTGGTTGGCTATTATCCTGCCGATGGTGCAAAAACATCCACCCAGGGAAAGAAAAAGATATTCCAGCGGAGACGGCCCCTCATCCCTGCCGCCGCCGGCGGGCGGTTGATCGATAGCCAATTCGTGATTTCTGATTCTACTGTCGATGCGAAAGCCCTCACCCATTTCCATGGATACATTAACTCTCTTAAAGGCCACTTCGTATGTCCCTCCTCTTTTTATATCTTTGAAAATCGAACAGCCAAAGAATCCTCACTCCTCCAAGCCGATCGAAAACATGTTTTCCAGATCGTGGCGCGAATAGGCCCGAAATGCAAGTAAAGTTTCGGTTTTTTGTATTCCGTCTATCTTAACCAGATGGTTTGTTACAACATCCGAAAGCATCTCATTTGTTTTTACTCTAATAACGGCAATAAGATCGTATTGCCCGCTGACCGAATATACCTCCGAAACTCCTTGAGTATCGGTTAGTTTTGCCGCGACAGCGTTGACGGCATCACGCTCGACGTTAATAAGAACAAAGGCGGTAACCATGCAGTGCATCCTTTCTAGATGGATTGAAATCGTATCCACATAAAATAGAACATATTACCGGGTGAAAGGTTCAGTCTGTTTTTTGGCCTGAATCAAACAGGTTTTTCAGGAATATACTCATATGTTGCCATGCTCGCCCTGCGGCCTTTGGATCGTAGCCGATACTCTCTATGTTGTACTCATCCGCCCCGGGGTTTGTGAAACTGTGTTTGGCCCCGCCATAGATAATCATCTGCCAGTCTACGCCTGCCTTTTGCATGCTTTGCTTGAATGCATTTATCTGTTTTTGTTTTACGGTCGGGTCTTGTGCGCCGTGAAGGATGAGCATTGATGCTTTAATGCCGTCCATCTCATTTGCTGCCGGAGGCTGGAGACCGCCGTGAAAAGAAACTACGCCCTTAAGATCGGCGCCGCCGTATGCAAGCTCAAGAACCGTGGTTCCTCCGAAACAAAAACCTATAGCAGCGATCCGCTCCTCATTCACAAGGGGGTGTCCTCTGAGTTGATCAAGTGCCCTGCCTGCTCGTTTACGAAGCAGGGGAGAGCCGCGAAGATGAGAAGACCATTTCATGGCTGTTTTGGGATCGGTGGTAGAGGCGCTGTCTCCGTACATATCGGCGGCAAAAGCAACGTATCCCATCGCGGCGAGTGATTCGGCTTTTTGGATTATAAACTGATTTAATCCCCACCATTCATGAACGACCATCACGCCGGGACGTTTGAGATCGGAGGTGCTGTCATATACGACGATTCCGAACCATGTGGTATCTCCCGATTCGTAGGTGATTTTGTTTTTTGCTATTTGAGCGGGTACCGAAAGCGCGAGTAAAAAGATAAAGAGAATCGCATAATGCATCGTTACATCCCCATGTTTAAGAATTAATATAGAGGGTATAGCAAGTTGCGGGCCGTTTTTAGACAACTCCTGCCGGGGCTAACAAATTAGTCGGCGAAGCTGTTTTGGCTGCATGAGCCAATCGAGTCTTGCTTTGCCGGGGGTTGGTTTACCTGAAAAACTGCATTGGCAAGCGGCGGCTTTTTTGAAAAGAATGTCTGTATCGGGTGAGCCTGTGCAAAAAAAAGAAACAGCCTCCGCTAAATTCGGCATATGCCCAACCATAAGAACACAAGATTTTTTTCGATTGGAAAGCCAGTTGATGATCTGTTGGGGCGTGCCTTGAGGCGCGAGAACATCGGTTTGGGTAACGTGTGAGGTGGGGGAGAGTGTGTCGCGGATTATTTCGGCGGTCTGGCGGGTACGAATTAGAGGACTTGTGCATATCAGGTCCGGTTTAACGGACAAGAACTTAAGCCCACGGGCCGTTTCGCCGGTTTTCAGCTTTCCCGTTTCGGTGAGCCTGCGTTTAAAGTCATCCCCCGACTCATGCATGTCCTCGGCAATACCGTGGCGAAAAAAGATCACATTCATAAAAATTACCTGCCCTTATTTTATCCATAGGAAAACTACGGTTGTTTCCGTACATGGGTAAGCAATCTTCGCGCCGTCTTCTAAAGGTTTGATTACCTGCCGGCCTGCTCGGGTGGTAAATGCGGCTCAAACACTGTTTTGCGCCGCTGGCGCATCTTCTTCACCGAATCCACAGAGCGTTGATATTGCTGCTGCTGGCTTCTTAAGGGCTTGCGTCTTCCGGCAGGCTTCACCCGTACATATTGTCCGTCGGGCATAAGTTTTCTGGCCTTGGCGGTATCATCGAAATTTACACGGAGTATATCGATAAGCTGGTTTTTAAGCTCCGGCTCGGTAACCGGCACCATTAGCTCCACGCGTCTGTCCAGATTCCTGGGCATCCAGTCCGCACTGGTGATGAAAGTTTTCTCTTCACCGCCGTGATAGAAATAAAATATCCTGGCATGTTCCAAAAACCTGTCTATTATGCTTGTGACAGTGATATTCTCGCTCATATCCTTAACTCCGGGACGAAGACAGCAGATGCCTCGAATGTTTAGCAATATCTGAACACCCTCCCTTGAGGCTTCATAAAGAGCATCGATAAGTTTCACATCGACAAGAGAGTTCATTTTGGCCATAATTAGAGCCTTTTGCCCGTGACGCTTGCGCTCTATCTCATTGGCGATCATTCCAAGCAGCTCTTCCCGAAGCCCCAGTGGAGCGGCCACAAGTTTGTGGAAGCTCTTGGGCTGAGAATAGCCGGTAATGGAGTTGAAGAAGGCCGATGCATCCGCAGCAAGCTTCTCATCTTTGGTCATGTAGGAGATGTCGCTGTACATGCGGGCGGTTGATTCGTTATAGTTACCGGTACCGAAATGCAGGTATCGAACTATTCCCTCAGGTTCTCGGCGTACGATAAGCATCAGCTTGGCATGGGTTTTAAGCCCCTTGACTCCGTAAACGACCTGAATGCCCGATTGCTCAAGCTCTTTGGCCCATTCGATGTTTCTCGCCTCGTCAAATCGCGCTTTCAGCTCGACAATAACCGTTACATACTTTCCTCTCTGCGCGGCGTTTATCAGAGCCTCGATTATCGGACTATGTTTACTGGTGCGATATAAAATCTGTTTGATTGCCAACACATCCGGATCATCGGCGGCCTGCTGCAGCAGCTGTATCACCGGCTCGAAACTGTCGTAGGGATGGTTAAGCAGCACGGAGTGCTGCTTGAGGGTGGCGAAAATGCTTGTGCGAAGGTCCACTTGCGGCGAGCTTTGAGGAGACCACGATTCATATCGCAGATGCTCATAGCCGGGAATCGAATGAAGCCTCATCAGGTCGGAAAGCTGTAAAGGACCGGGCAAGTGATATATGTCATGCTCCGATACTTTCAGTACTTTTTTCAAAAAGGATAGAGTCACGGAAGACACCGAGTCGTGTATCTCGAGGCGAACGCAATCACTTTCTTTTCGCTGATCCAGTACCTCCTCCATCTGCAGAAGAAGATCGGAGGCGTAATCCTCTCTGACAGCCATATCCGCGTTTCTTGTGATGCGAAAAGGCACACACTCGACTATATCTTCACCGGCAAAAAGGTATCCGATATGTCTGCACACGACCTCTTCCAAAAGAACGAAACGATGGCCTTGTTCTTGTGGAACACCGATGAAACGATCCGGGGAATTACCTACGGGTACTATGGCAAAACGTGGCCGCATCCTCTTTGATTTTGGGCTTAGCCGCACAATGCAGTTTATCCCCAGGTTCTTTAACATTGGCAGCTGAGAATCCGGATCCACCGCCATCGGCGTGACCATCGGATAAATCTCAGATTCAAACAATTGCTGAATATGAATGGACTGTCGCTGGTTAAGGGATTGCTGATGGAGGCAGATGACTTTTTCAGCCGATAATGCCTGAGAGATTTTTTTATAACATTCGTATTGACGAATTACCAGCGAGCGGACCTTCTTACTGATCGCCGAAAGTTGGGAAGTCGGACTCATTCCGGCCGGATCGCTTCTGGTTACACCCTCGGCAACCAGCTGGTGCAAACTGCCTACACGAACCATAAAAAACTCATCAAGATTACTGCCGGTTATGGCCAGAAATTTCGCCCGCTCAAGAAGGGGGATCTGTTCATCTTCCGCTTCTTCAAGAACTCTTATGTTAAACTCCAACCAGCTCAGCTCACGATTTATATACGGCGGCCTTCCTTTTGTCATACTTATCTCTCTGGATTAAAAAACCAAAAACTTCCTTCTTTAGCCGAAATCGCAGTCGACATTTTCCGGCGACAAAGGTAACTATTTAGATACTAAATTCGACAAATACACGCTTTTTTATCGTAGTATTTTGTCTGTGTGTTCTCCGGCTTTACTTTTCGATTAACCGAGAAGCCAAATACCAAGAAACCTGTTTCGGCTCTGCCGGATTAGATTCTGAAGCTCTAACTTACTGCGATGAAACCAGAGTGACCTCTTTACCAAAAATCTGTTCGAACATTTCCCCTTTTTCACGCAGCGCTAATTGTTCAAGAGATAGATCGCCCGCATCCTTTACATGTATGATCAGATTTTTCCTGCCAATAGTCAATTCGATGTCTTTTATCCGCTGGGAGTAGCTGCAATCCAGTGCGTCGGCAACCCTAAGAATTGCGGCCATTTTGGCTACCGAGATACGGCTTTCCCTGTCAAGCGTATTATATCCTTCGTGAATGGGAAGCGGCATTGCATGACTGTGATACCTGGCAACCAGCGCGGTCATCAGAAGATCATGTGTACCCAGTCCGAACAATTCGCTGTTTCTAATGATGTACATGGAATGTTTATGGTGGCTTCTGTTGCTTATAAACAGGCCTGTTTCGTGAAGTATGGCCGCAAGGATAAGTATTAGTTCGTGTAATGTCGAAAGCTGATGCTCGGAGGTCAATTCCTGAAATAATGTTCTGCTCAATTGCGCAACATGCTGCGCATGCGCCGGATCGAATTCGTACTTTTTCCCAAGCTCAAGGGCCGAGTGAATGATCTGCTCCTGAAACTCGGTCGTAAGTGTATTGCCCAGGGCCAGTTCGCCCACGATACCCTCACGCATGGTAACCGGCACAACATAGATGTTTTTCAGCTTCATCCCCTGTGCAATTCGCACATAAGAGAGCAATGCCGGACCGAGTGTCTCGGCTGAGGCATAGGTCATTTTATAGCGATGTACCAGATCATCCACCGACTGCTTAATTATGCGGGATGTAAAGTTAGCCAAAGATCGCAATGAAATTATCGCCACCTGATTTCTGTCCCAATCAGGCACAAGCTGATTGGCGGCAAACCGTGCATCGCCGCCCATTGTAAGCAAATTTATTCTGGAGCTGAATCTTATGTCCTGTCGCATATGTTCTACACTGCGGTGTATTTGATTTTCCATAGCTTCAAGGAGGTTAACGTCCGAAGCACCGATTTCTCCAAACTGCTCTCGCATACGAAATGCACCAAGACGATACGAGTGGCTGGATATTACCCTTTTGTCTTTGATCACCAGAAGCTCGGTGCTTCCTCCGCCGACCTCAAGCACAATCGTATCTTTGCCCATCATGAGAGGATCGGATTCGAGAAAGGAAATAACACTGAGATAAGTAAATCGGTTTACCTCCGAGACATCTATGGATTCGGCGTTTATTCCGGTGGCGATGAAAATGCGGTCCAAAAAGGCATCTTTGTTGGTCGCTTCACGAACCGCACTGGTTGCAACCGCTCTTATTTTGGAGGGGTCGGATATTCCGTATTCGTTTAAGATTCGGGAGAAACTTTTTAGTGCGCTGACACAATCCTCGGTGGCGCTTCTACTGATATAGCCCTGCGTAAAGGTGTCTCTTCCGAGCGTAATCTCCTGTTGAAGAGATTCCAATGTCTGTACCTGGCCGCTTTCGTCAACCTGGGAAATTACCATGCGAACGGATGTGCTTCCGATATCGATAACAGCTATCGGACCGTTAGTGCGCTGATTGTGATCAATACCACTATGTATAGACATGGATTAACTTTTCTTTATTGTTTTTGAGAATTGATAGCCCATGCCGCCGCACCGATTGATGTTGCATAATCTCCCAACTGCGCCACGACAACCTCGAAACTGTCGCTGAATGAAGGCATTACTCTCTTTCGGGCAGTATCTTCCACAACTTCACGGAATATGTCGGGCATCGACTCCACCAGCCCCCCACCCAGAAGTACTATGTCGGGAGCCAGCATGTTTATAGATACCGCTACTCCGATGCCCAGCCACTGAGCCGCCTCGCGCACTATCTGCTCGATCGAAGAATCGCCGGCTTCAATGGATGCATTAAGTGCGGAGCTTCGAATGTTTGATATATCGGTTCCGGCAATTTCCATCAGATGCGGTGCTTCACCGCGGTAGGCGGCTTTAGCGGCTGAGGCGGCGATGGCAAGCCGTGAGGCAACTGCCTCCAGACACCCGCGTTTGCCGCAGCCGCAAAGGGGACCGTCCGGCTGAAGATGGATATGTCCGATTTCGAGGCAGGAGTTTCTCTTACCCCTGATTATATTCCCTTCATAAATACAACCACCGCCGATTCCGGTTCCGGAGAATACCCCCACCACGCAGCGGGCCTTCTGAGCGGCACCTAATCTGTATTCTCCATACACTCCGGCATCAACATCGTTTATTATTGTCACCGGACAGCCGAAAACCTTCTGAAGCCGCTGACGAATACGGACGTTTTTCCACCCAAGATTGGGTGCATCCAGAATCACACCACGATCCAGATCAAGAAGCCCCGGAACAGCCATACCTATTCCGCTGAGCTTTTCGATTTCCACCCCCGCTTCCTCAAGGACCGCCTTTATGGTAGCGATTATGCGCTCCAGACCTACTTTTACCCCCTCAAACCCCTTTGTTTTCTTACGTTTCTTGGATACAAGAGAAAGTTTGGAGTCATAAACAGTGGCCATCATTTTTGTGCCGCCGAGATCAAAGCCGACCCAAACGGAGTCGGTAGGGACACTCTTTGATTTTCTTCTTGATTGTGCTGCCATAATAATCACCATTCAAAAAGGAGGAATGCAAAACCAGTATGAGATGTAACCAGCTTCAAGCTGCAGTGGTATGAGATTCGATTATTCTCCACCTGCATAGAAATGTGCTGAGAGTTGTAAATGAGGGATACCACGACGGAATCAGTTATAAAAAAAGCTTGTCAAAAAGGAGCGAAATCCAATTCAACAAGCTTTTGCAAACAGCTGCTTTGGCAACTATTCGGTCTTTTCTTCAGCTTCTTCAGCACCTTCTTCTACAGCTTCACCGCCTTCTTCAACCCCTTCTTCCGCGCCTTCACCGGCTTCTTCCGCAGCCTCACCCGCTTCTTCAACAGCCTCTTCGGTAGCTTCCGGTGTTTCCTCAGCCTGTTCGCAGCCAATATAAGCCACTGACAAGACAGAAATTGAAACTGCGACCAGCAATTTTTTGAAGATAGACATGGAAAACCTCCTAAATTAATGAAAATAACGCATATGTGCTTTTCCTAAACCAATATAATTCTCTGTTTTGAATGAAACAACATTTCGGACAGAGAAAATGACAAAAATTCGAATAAAACCTCCGATTTGAAGAAAAGTCAGATCCTTTTGAGAAGAAGTTTAAGAAGTGTGTACTTCTTTCGGTTAAAACAAAACCACCTTCGCGCTCACTCTATGCCGTTTCTTTTGGCAGTAGTTCGGCCAGTGAGGTCAACTCCTGTACACTCATAGCGCATATCTCTGCACACGAGAGACAGAATTGGTACTTTTCGGAATGCTCCTCGCACTCATTTCCACAATTTCTGGCCGCCGTTGTGCAGGCATGAATCTGTGAACGAATCGTTTCCCAGTCAGGATCGGTTTGACGGCTTAATATCGAGGCGGTTGCCTTGAGTATGTCCGCAGTATCTTCGCAGAGTCGAATGCAATGGCGAAGCTCTCTGATTCGGTCCAGTGAAATACATGCATCAGCGCAGGATATACAACCTGTATGACAATCGTTAAGATACTGGATGGTTTTATGAAGCTGCTTATAATCTATGCTGTTTTCTTTAGGGTGTGCCTTGAGAGTTTTTAGACTCTGACTCATTACATCCTCCCGATTCAATGCATTCGCAGGCTTTAGTTTCGTAACATTTTTCGTATTGATACAAATCGAGGACAAAACTCAAAGAAAAAATCATGTATCAAAGATTATGCCTGATTGCGATTAGCGGCCTCTTTGTCGGCGATTTTAATATCACTCTTCATCATGATCTCCACAAGCTGTTCAAATGATGTCTTTGGCTGCCATCCAAGTTTAGCTTTTGCTTTGGAAGGATCACCTACCAGTAGGGTATGGTTTGTCGGTCGGTAATACCTGGGGTCGATCTCGACAATTATTCTTCCGCTCTTTGTGTCACGCCCTTTCTCATCGACACCTTCTCCTTCCCAGGCCAGATCAAATCCTGCGATTTGAGCGGCGATCTGAACAAATTCCCGCACGGAATGAGTTTGCCCGGTAGAGATCACATAATCATCGGGCTCCTGCATCTGAAGCATCTTCCACATAGATTCTACGTAGTCTTTTGCGTATCCCCAGTCCCGGCGGGCATCGATATTGCCCAAACTCAGGGTGGATTGAATTCCCGCCTTTATTCTCGCGATCGAGTAAGTGATTTTTCGCGTCACAAAGTTTTCACCACGACGAGGGGATTCGTGATTATAACAAATCCCATTACTCGCATGCATCTTGTATACTTCGCGATAATGTCTTACAATCCAGTACCCATAAAGTTTTGCGACTCCATAAGAGGAGTGGGGGTGAAATGGAGTGCTTTCATTTTGCGGCGTCTGCGTTGCATTGCCGAAAAGCTCCGAGGTAGAGGCCTGATAAAAGCGGCACTCAACTCCCGAATATCTAATGCTTTCAAGCAGGCGAAGAACGCCGGTGGCGTTTACATCTGTCGTATATTCGGGCTCATCAAAGCTGACTCCTACATGGCTCTGGGCGGCCAGGTTGTACACCTCCGTGGGTCTGGTAAGGGAAATGACCCTCTGAAGGCTGCTGGTATCGCTCAGATTTCCGTAGTGAAGGTCAAAAACCTTGCCCTGACGGTGGGCCTCTTCACGAGCTCGTTCTATTCTTTTTCGGTTAAACTGCGATGTCCTTCTGATTAGTCCGTGTATATCATAGCCTTTTTCAAGCAAAAACTCAGCAAGATAAGATCCGTCCTGACCGTTTATGCCGGTGATTAGCGCCACTTTTTTCACTCTTACTCCCATGCATTGAGAACCGCATCTTCTTTAAACTAAAAAGGCAACACAGGCGAAAATATAAATAAATCATCCCGGCATGAGGAAAATAAAAGTTAAAATGGCTATGCCAAGGTAAGCGGACCAGCAGATTACATGCGGTAAATCGATGTTCATACAGACTCCTTTCACTAATCAATAAACGATTGTGGTACTACACCGCAAAAAACAGACCAAAGTTCGGTGCTATATGCTATTTTGATTGTATGAAGGATAAAATTAAGATCTGCGTGATCATTTTACTGCTTGTAATCGGCGAGTCTTGGACTGCCGGGCAGAAGGTGTTGCCCTCGCATAAATGTATACAATTTACGGGGCGCGTTTGTCAGGTTGACAGCAGCACGGTAATGTTCGACTGGCCGTCGATACAGATAAAAACCGCATTCACCGGAACCTCCTGCAGAGTCTATCTGTCCGGGGGCAATGAAGGATTTGATATATATCTGAACGGCTGTTTGAGTAAGACTATTCGGTTGAATGAATATGACTCATGTTACCTGGTTGCGGAGAAACTAAAAGACACTCTTCACCATCTGACAATTACAAAACGTTTTGCCTCCTGGGGTAATCCAACTGTATTCAAAGGTCTGATTATCGACGAAAACGCAAGTCTACAAGCCCCCGACATATCTGAAAAAATGCGTATCCAACTGATAGGCGGATCGATTCTGAGCGGATTTGGAAATCAATCATGTTGTATCGATTGTGAATCGATTGTGGATTCATCCAACAGCTCCCTTTCTTTCGGTGCTTTACTGGCAAATAAACTCAATGCCGACTACCATTTGATTTCGGTATCCGGAAAGGGGCTTGTTCGTGAGTGGGGGAGCCCTTTTCTAAGCATATCCGATCCTTTCGGCTCATACTACGACAGAGTTTTGCGGGCTAAACCCACACCGGAGTGGGATTATGCTCTTTGGAAACCCAATCTGGTGATTATAAACCTTGGGGGAAACGATTTTTCCACACGACCACACCCGGTAAAGGGCCATTTTATCTCGGTTTATCGAGCGCTTGTCAGAACAATAATCTCCAGATACCCAAACTGCTCAATTGTATGTATCACATCTCACAAAGAGCCGCTTAGAAGCTTTGCACAGGAGGCGGTATGTAGCCTTAATGAAGAAGGATTGCGAAATGTCGTTTTTTTTTCATATGCTCCGGTACCCTTTTCGCTTCGTGGATGTGACTGGCATCCAAATATAGCGGCCCATGAGCAAATAGCGGATCAACTGCATGTATTTTTGAGAGAAAACTATCCTGAGTTTCTGAGAGTGAATAAATCAATATGGTGACTAGACGGCAACTCCGTTGTGACAAAAGGCTGCGATCGGTATAAAAAAAAGCGGAGACACTCAGGCTCAGTGCCTCCGCTTCACTGTCAGGCTGCCGATAATTTACCGGATATTGGAAACCTGAAGGATATAAGAGCGATGATTCATCATGTCAAAAGAGACAAAGTACCATCCCTTTGTCAAACCCTTCGACGGAATCAAAAACGTACGCTTGTTTAAATCCGATACGGGGACGATTTTCACTAGGCGTCCTCGCGAATCGTAAATCGAGAGTTGTTTTAGCTGAATCGGCTTATTTATGTTAACACGCCAGTTATGTGCGGTGGTGGTTATGTCGAATAACTTTGACTTAACCCCCGAGTACCCTCTGTTGGAAGGACTTTTTACCGAGACCGGGTTTAGTTTTCCCGATGCAACCTCGTCAATGAAAGCGGTAACAAATACAAAAGGTGCGCTCCAGTTTATGGCCACTTCGTTACTTGCATAACTGTCATAGACATCCTCATAGGACAGCGCCGGTAAATGCGAGGTATAGCTGACTTTTGAAGAATCCTGTCTCCCCTTGTTTGGACCACCAACCAGAAAACCGGGAACGGGTTCTTCTACATTATCTGCACCACTGGGCCTGTGATGAGGATCTAAGGCGGCTTTCTCCCCGTATCCGGTTACAAAGCTGTAAGTGGTTGCGTTCTTGCCAAACAGGTAGTCACATGTCATTGTCAGTCCATCGAAATACTTGCTTTCACCTGTTAGATACCAGGCGTATGCGCAAACGATCCCAAAATTCGCGACATTGCCGTTGGAACCCCAGTGATAATAGTTGCTGTCCATCGGACATCTGTACGGATCATTGTTAATTTTTTGTATAACCGAGTCGGCAAAATTGACAATCAATTGTTTTGCTTTATTCTTATATTCTTGCTCAAGCGAGTTGTCCGTTACAGCCAGTGAGTAGTACCCAAGGTTACCGACGTTTGGCCACGATGCGGGACCTTTGATTGTATCGTCTGACATTTTTTCGATAACAAAACTTTTATAGACATCTTTACCCGTAGTAATGAATAGCTCGGAGGCTGCCCAGAAAAACTCGTCATCGAAATTTTTGTCTCCGTAGCCACCGCTTCCTTCAGGGCCTGAGGGAGCACCTATGTTATCGTTTGCAACAGCCCAGTTCCATGCAGATTCGGCTGCCTTAAGGCATTGAGAAGCATAGGCGTTATCGTACTTTTCGTATATGCGGCCGGCCATAGCCATAACGGCTGCGAAATTAAGAGTAGCCGGAGTAGATTTCTCACTAATGAAACGCTCAGTGATATCTTCATCGGGAGCCCAGTCCCAGGGCCATTCATCCGGACCGAGTTTATGACTGACTTCCTGTGCCTCATCAGGATCGGTTTCATCCTGCATGGTCAAAAACCAGTCGAGTTCATATTTGACTTCATCCAAGATATCGCTTTTACCATTGGACGACTCCGGAATATTTAGGTATCCGTCTGGGTAAACGTCATTATCGATTTCGTATAAACCAAGCAGCGTTCCAACCGTTATTCCACCATTTACAATGTACTTACCGTAATCGCCCGCATCATACCAACCTCCGGGTGAATCCTTTCGACCCGACCGCCAATTCAGGTAAAAATCCAGCCATTCGTCCTCATGGCCCATTTCACGAGTCCATCTCTCACCGTAAGGACTTGTTATGGCCATCGAAGCTCTTTGGAAATAGAATGTTTTCAGGGCATGTTTTTTAACACCCACCTTATCGAACAGCCCGGCGGCAATTTCAAAGCTGAAGGAGGTATCACCCGAAACCACCAGTCTGTACACGCCTTCATTTGAAAAATCAGAAAAGTCCGCAAGCATAGTCTGTTCATCCGATTCTATGTAATAACCGCCTTCGATGAGATCGCCGCTGAAAGAAACCGCCCCACTCTCATCAATGATGTCAAAAACAGAATCGCTTGAATTAACTATAACTGCTATTTTCTTTTGATTGGGATAGTAACCCACCTGATTCAATCGGATGTTGTCACTATTTCCAAGGCTCGAACCGAATGCGGCCATCAGACACAGACCTACAATACTAAGATAAGGCTTCATCTCTCTTTTCCTTTATGATTTAAGTTTAAACCCCGATATAAGATTAGTTTCCTTTTCCACGGCTTGTGTTCGGTACAGAAATTACCCCTTTCGTTTAGAAATCCTTAAATGCCCCATATAGCCAATGAAAGGCTATTTGGGTATAACAAATAAAACTCTTTGTTATCGGGTTTTGGAAATATCTGAATCGTTTGTGATTTATTATGATCGAAGAGGCATGCTTGATAGTAAGAACTTTTTTACGGTTTTTCAAGCACATTTTTTGCGTGTGCATCCATGTCTTTGATTAGAAAGGATGAATGATGTATCTACTGAACAAATATATGCATCCAAGTAATTTTGGATTTGCGGATAAGCTTACCTCCAACTTTAATATCGGTAAGGAAGTTTTCAGTTTTTCCGTTGAAAAGGTCGACGACATCTATCATTTACAAATAAATGGATCGGACAGATGGGCAAATAACAGTTCATTTTCCGACCTCTGTCCTCTGGAAAAGGCCTGTCGGGGGGAAAGGGCGAATATCACGAAATTGGATATTACCGACAGAGGAATGGAGCTTCGTGACAAAAATGGAAGGATAATTTTGCGATCCTGCCCCGGCCGAGTCTTCGGGATTAGTGGAAATCAGTGGATGTTCACGTTCTTGCGGGAAGACGATGCGCGGTTCTATGGTCTTGGGGAGAAGCAGACTCCGTTTGAGAGAAGTGGCCGGACGTTCATGTTCTGGAATCTGGACTGCTGGGCCGATCACGGGCATGACACCGTAGAGACAAGTTTCTATGATCCCGATTATATAAGCGTGCCTTATCTTATAATTAAACGCGGAAACGAGTACACCGGCATCTTAATCGATAATGCATTTTGCAGCACCATTTCCTTAGATGAAAAAGATATCATTTCCCATCAGATGGAAGCTCGGGGCGCAGAAGCCACACCGATAGTTTACCTGGGATCCGAAAACGGTTCGCCATCCTTATATGTCATCTATGGCCCCTCTCTTGGAGAGCTTACCAGAAAATTTCAGAAGCTGGTAGGAACGGTTCCTTTGCCACCCTTGTGGGCTTTGGGCTTTCATCAAAGCCGGTGGGGTTATGAGTCCGATAAAGATCTTAACCTTTTGGCGGATAATTTCGAGAAGTACCGGCACCCGGTAGATGGTTTGTGGCTTGATATAGGCTACATGCAAGGCTACCGGGTATTTACCATCGATGATACAAAGATCCCTCAGCCCGGCAGGACAATCAGGGAGTTTTTGGACCGGGGAATAAGAATTGTACCGATACTTGATCCCGGAATAAAAATGGACGAAGAGTACAGAATATACCGGGAAGGCAAGAAGAGCGATATTTTCTGTAAAAACCCCGCCGGAACCGATTTTACCGGGCTGGTCTGGCCGGGCTTGACCGTGTTTCCCGATTTTTCAACCGAAGAGGGAAGGCGTGTCTGGACTGAATGGGTAAAGGAGTTTGCGCGTATTGGTTTTAGCTGCGCGTGGATTGATATGAACGATCCTTCCACCGGTAGAATCCAATGTACAGATATGCTTTTCAAGCGGGGGAGCGCCTCTCATGAGACCTGTCACAATCTTTACGGCGCTCTTATGGCTCGATCCACCCGTGCGGGTTTTGAGGCGGTATGGCCCGATGAGAGGGTATTTCTTTTGAGTCGCTCCGGTTTTACCGGCTCTCAACGGTATGCTGCTCATTGGACCGGCGACAACTTCTCCAACTATTTTCATCTGCGGCAATGTATAGGAAAATCGATAAATCTGGCACTGTCGGGTATGCCCTTTAACGGTCCGGACATCGGAGGGTTCGGTGGTGATGTGACTCCGGCTCTTATGAGGGATTGGATAAAGACGTGCTTTTTATTTCCATTCTTTCGTAATCACTGTGCTCAAAACAGAGCGAGGCAGGAACCGTGGATGTTGGGGGAGGAGGTTTTGGAAGTATCCCGCACTTTTACCCGGCTTCGTTATAAATTTCTGCCCTACCTTTATAACCTGTTTATCGAACAGGAAAATAACGGTGAAGCGATTCTTCGGCCGCTGTTCTACGATTTTGATGATAACCGGAGCCTGGCTCTGGATGAGGTCGATACTCAGTTTATGATTGGCCCGGCTATTATGCAGGCCCCTTTTGTACAAGAAAACACAAGCAGCCGCCGTATCATTCTGCCAAAGGTCCGCTGGTACCGGGCAGACACGGGACAATGGCTTGATGGTAATAGTAGACTTGTTGTTCGGAAAAACTCTCTAACGACACCGATTTTTTTTCGTGAAGGTTCAATTATTCCCTTGCAAAAGGGTATTCGCACCAACAACCGAAACGATCTATACGTAATAGAATTACTCTTATGTGTATCACCTCGATTTGATGAAAAAGCAGAGTATAAATATATTGTAGATGATGGAATATCTTTTGCATATAAAAATGGTAAAAGCTCTGTTTATCGCATTGAGTTACAACAGGAGCAACGATCTTTGTACCTGAGTATCAAGACGGAAAAGCAAGATTCAAACATAGTCCATTTTACGCCGGTAACTTTGGTGAGTTTTGATACACTGAGAATGGAAACGGATACACAGATGGTGGAAATGAAAAATAAAAAAGTCGACCACACTCATTTCGGAACCGGTTTAAGCTGGTATCTCTGGGAATGACCTGATCGGCTTTTTCGGCAGTTTCAAAAGAACAAAAAAAATATTGACAGCCGGTTTGAGGGATGGTATTTTGTATAAAACACTGATGAAAGAGACAAAAATGTCATTTGTACGTTATTACATATCCTACTTTTATTTTAGCTTTTGGTTTAGAATCAAGGGCAGGGGTATGTCGTAACCAGATTGTAATACGATATAAAAACCGGCCCTTGAGACAATAGTTTCAGGGGCCTTTTTTTTTATAAGCCATTCAAAAAGAACAGATTCAAAATGATCAAAGCTTTGAAAGAATACAATAACACTTTTACCTTCTCGGTTCTCTTTACGGGCTATTATTGGTTTAGCCGGTTTGCTTCTAGAGCTACCTGACGGAGGTTTATGTTTTTATTAATATTACAAAAGGCCTCCGGAGAATTTCGGAGGCCTTTTTTGGGTAGGTTCAAAAACTTGAAAGGATAAATCGTGAAAACAATTACAGGAAACAGTCACAGAGCAACGCCGATGGTAACGCCCAGGCAGCTTACCATCGAAATGCCGCCGTCGCAACAATCAACCGAAACTGTGCTGCACGGCAGAGATGAGGTGCGTAATATCCTTAACGGTCGGGATGACAGGCTGCTGGTCGTAGTGGGTCCCTGCTCGATTCATGATCCGAAAGCCGCCCTGGAGTATGCTCATAAATTGAAGGACCTCAGCCTTTGTTTGCAAAAGAAAATGGCAATAGTCATGAGGGTATATTTGGAAAAACCACGAACCATAACGGGTTGGAAAGGGCTAATAAATGATCCGGATCTTGACGGCTCATGTGATATGGCACGGGGAATGCGTCTCTCCAGAGATCTGCTTCTCAAAATTACCGAAATGGGGCTTGCTGCCGCAACTGAAATACTTGATCCGCTGATTTCTTATTATCTGGGTGATCTTATCTCCTGGGCCTCCATAGGGGCACGAACAAGCGAATCACAAGTGCATCGTCAAATCGCCAGCGGACTTTCCATGCCTGTAGGGTTCAAAAATGGTACCTGCGGTTCCCTGGCTCCCGCACTTCATGCGATACTAGCCGCCCATAAGAGCCACACTTTCCTGGGAACAGACAGGGAAGGGCGAGTTTCTGTTATTTCTACCGGTGGAAATCCCGACGGGCATTTGGTTTTACGGGGGGGCAAAACCGGGCCCAACTATAACAGCGAAAACTGCCGCCAAGCCTCTGAGCAAATGGCGAGAGCCGGTTTGAATGAAGGTTTGTTGATTGATTGTAATCACGAAAATTCATCAAAACAGTATAACAAGCAGATTGATATCGCCAAAGAAATTGTGCAGAGGAGAATCGGTGGTGAAAATAATATCAGAGGCATTATGCTGGAGAGCAACCTCAGAGACGGTTCGCAGACACTCTGTCCCGGCGGCCCTGCTGCTTACGGCGTTTCAATCACCGATCCTTGTCTGGGTTGGGACCGTACTGAAGAACTGCTTCGGAGTATTTCTTCGAAACTCTGAGGGAGGTTTCGGGATATCCCGCTTTTCCGACTCCCAGCATGTGTGCGGAGATTCTGAACGTGAAATCATTGATTCTGTTAATCTCCTCCATCAGATCGACGAAGATTGCGGTCTGATGAAGGGAAGGATCGTGGTGGTGATATAATCTTTCGAAGTGATGTTTGCAGCACGATTCGAATCGTTCATAAAATGCGTTGCGCTCGGCAATGATCTTGCTTGCGCCATTAAGGTCGTTTTTACAGAATGCCTCAATTGTTTGAGAAAAAAGATATATAGCCTTGTCATAGAAGCGTTTTAGATTTTCTTTTTCGCTGGAAGGCATGGGGATCGTTGAATCATTGATTTTTTGAGCAAAGACAACAATGCTTTTACTGACTATGTCTCCTATATGCTCAAGGTCGGTAGTTACCATCAGCAGCTCATAGCTTCGCCTCGAGTCCTCCGTCGTAAGCTCACTTTGTACCAGCCCGGTCAGATACTCTATGATCTTTGAGTGCAAAAAATCTACTTCATCGTCAAGCTTCTCGATTTTTTCTCTCAGCTGCGGAGAATATGCCTCGATTAATTGCTCGCCCTTTGTAACAATCGAACCGACAACAGAGGCCATATGGCCAATCTCTTTAGATGCCTGGATTAGAGTCGTCGCTGGAAATGCGGATGATCCGGGCTTAATGAAATGCAGTTTGAAATCTTCGGTTTCGTGTGAATCAGAGCGGATCAGTTTTTTGATTATGAAGGAAATTTTCCCAAGAAATGGTAAAAAAAGCAGCGCGACGATCAGATTAAATACCGTATGTGCCAGAGCAATTTGCAACGGCAATGCTAAGGAGAATCGGGTAATTAATGCGGATAGTATATCTGTAAATGGTAAGACTATTAGTATACCAACCAGCTTAAAGAGAAAATGTGTCCAGGCTACCCTGTGCCCCTCGGTATTTGCTCGAAGCATGGACAGTAATGCCGTAGCACATGTTCCAAGATTAACTCCGAGTATTAAAGGGAAGAAGGATGCTAATGGGGGAATGTTGTCGGGAGAAAAACTTGCTGTTAATGCGATTAAAATAGCCAAAGTTGCCGCACTGCTCTGCACGACGGCGGTAAAGAATGTTCCCACGGAAAGACCAAGTATTGGGTGTGCCAGGCTGTTTTGGATGATCGATCGTGCAGCCGGAAGTGTTCGAATCCCCACTACCGAATCCGACATCAGTTTCATGCCGAAAAATACAAACCCAAATCCCAGTATCAGTTTACCGCAAAGGTGTGCACGTGTAGTCCTGGGGCGAAGGGAAAGAAAAAAACCGGCGGCGATGAGAAGCGGTGCAAGTTCTTGAAAATTAAAGGCGTATAGTTGTACTGTCAGGGTCGTGCCTAACCCTGAACCCAAAATCATTCCAAGCGATTGGTGAAGTGTGAGAAGGTTTGCACCGGCCAGACTTACCAGCAGCACCGTTGTTGCTGAGGAACTCTGAGTTAAAACGGTTAAAATTAAACCGGATGAAAAAGAAAGTAAACGATGGCGGGTTATAATCGTAATCAAACGTCGTATACGGGAGCTGGGAAAGGATCGAAGGTTATTTTCGCCAAGCTGCATTCCGAATAGAAAGATGCTCAATCCGGCCGCAAGCGAGAAAAAATGAAAAATGGTAAAGTGTTCCATCTCGTACTCTGTGTTTGAAGGACGCCGGTTTACGGTAAGTACTATTTTACCGTTTGATCAGCCCTCAATTCTAAAAACTATACTAAATATTACGCAAATGCGGCTATAAACGCAAGTCGATTGTATCATTTATACCGTAAGGATATGGAATTGTACAGATTTATAATTTTGTTTACGGCAGTTTTTCATCTGGCCGGTGCTAAGTCTTTGGCTCAAGATACGGTAAGGATCATCGCCGGTGCTGAATCTCACGGTCTTGTGCGGCCTTGTGATTGCCCCGATCAGCCGTTGGGTGGACTGGCCCGGCGGGCGGCAATTATCGAGGAGCAAAGAAAAAAGCACAATGTCCTTTTGCTTGATGCCGGAGGGTTTGCGGCTGGAGGTATGTATGATTCCTACAGTTCGGGTAGGGTAAGCGATTCTTTAAGAACATATGCGATGATCAAGGCGATGGGTATCATTGGGTATGATGCCGTGGGAGTAGGAGATGATGATATACAGTTTGGTGGAGAGTGGCTAAAAAGGCAGAGCGAATCGGCAAAACTGCCTCTGATTTCCGCCAATTACCTCATAAATGACACTGCCCCAATAGCTCCAGGTTATCGCCTGGTAAAAAAAGGGGCAATCACTTTTGCAATAACTTCCGTGGGAACCCCCGATCTTCTTTTCGAAGTGGATCGAAACGTCGGGATAGAAAAACCGACCGCCTCAATCGAGCGAATCTGGTCTGAGATGGTCAGGAAATCGGATGTGCAGATTATCCTAAGCCATTTAGGTGAAGAAAAGTCAAGGGAATTGATGGCGTCATTTCCTGAAGCCGATCTGATAATAAACGGGCATCGTAAGATCGGTATAGAACCGGCGATTCTAGAGGGTAAGGATAGAGCGGTGATGCAGTTTGGTTTCCAGGGCAAATATCTGTCGGCGCTTGATGTTATCATAGATTCCGATGGAAACGTACAGCTGGATAATGTTCATTGGATTTCTGTAGGTGAAGGGGCTTATGATGAGTATGTTGCCGGGAATATCGAAAAGGCGCTGGCAGAGGCACCCGAAAATCCACCTGAAACCGCTTCCGTCTATGATCTCTATCTTATGAGCATGTGTTCTTATGGATTATCGGCTCTGGAAGAAATCTTACCTGTCTCAAACTCTTTTGATATAGATCTGAATATTCATTTCATCGGAGATGTTGTTGGTGAAGATTCCTTAAAGTCACTCCATGGGGAGAAAGAAGTAGAGGAAGAAAAAAGATGGCTTGCCGTTAAGGAGCTTTATCCTACATTCTGGAAAGATTTTATTCATCTTAGGGTAGAAAACAAAATTGAAACCGCTGAAATAATTCGAATCCTTGAACTTGATGAAGAACGTATTGACAGGTGGGTAGATGAATTTGGGTTTCGAGCACTTGCTACGCATTATCGTCGATCTAATCGGCTACAGATAAATGCATCTCCGACTCTTTTGATAAACGGCACCGTAGTTTCAACCCAAATTGAGGAAAAAAGATTATCCAAACAACTTTGCGAACAGGGACAAAATTTAAGCCTTTGCGATTCTTTACCCGAATGTTTCGATGATCATCATTGTAAAAAGAAAGGTAAGATTGGCACGTGCGGTAAGGAGAATAATGCAGGCAAATGTGTATATAAAGACCCTGTCTCATTTTCTTTCATCGCGGTCGTTGGAGATACTCTGACTGATGACTATGAAAGACAGACAATCGAAACTACTCAAGAGTTATTTCCGGGGGTAAAAGTATCAGTGGTTTCCTATCAGTCAAAAGAAGGTAAACACCTGTTTCGAAAACATGGCGCACGGGGGCTGCCTTTTTTCCTTTTCGAGGACAGGGTTCAAAAGGCTCACAACTTTGAAAAAATCGTCTCGGGAATCGAAAAAAGCGGCTCATGGTACAGGTTTAAACCCGGCATCATGCGAATCACCACATTTCCGCAACGGAAAAGAAAACCCGGGCAAATCGAGATATTTGTAGATCCTGAATTTGTTCATTTGGCCGAAGTCGTGAAAGCCGTACATGCCTTTGATTCCTCTTTTTCTGCTGTAACAATCTCACCGGCGTGGTATGGAAGTGCCGATTCGGTTGGTGTGAATGTGAAATCTTTAACCTTTTATGACACTCAACTGGCTATGCAGCTTTTAGAGCCTGAGAGATATTACAGTATGCTGAACAGCTGCTTACAAAACACTGTCAGAGATAATCTTGAAGGCAACGCAGGCTGCTACACTGAAGCAGATATGTCCGGTCTCGATTCTTCTCATCTAAAATTGATAGAAAGTCGGAAAAAGGAAATTGCATCTCTCAAGCTCCAAAAACCTGTTGAATTGCTGCTGAATAATCAAAAGCTTATTCCGATAAACAGCCCGATGCAGCTTAAGGAGCAATTATCTGAGATCTACGTGAAACAGCCTGAAGAAAAGGGAAAAAATTAAATAATTTAAAATTTTGGGCAATAAAAATTATCATGAAACGAATTTTTAACTTCAAATATGAAGGAGACTGTTTGCCGCTTAAACATAATATTATCGCAAACACCCGCGGCACTTTTGCCTTGTAGAAAAAAATAGCTTTTCAAAAAAATACAACCTTTTCCCCCCTTTGGTTGTATGGTACTGGAAGAAAAAGAGCGATCCTTTTAGTTGGTTCGCTCTTTTTTTTTAATCTAGTGTTCTTACTTCCCACCGATCAGTTTTGTTACTTCCTCCCGAGTAGATTTTTACACTGACGGTTTACTGAGTGTATTTTATTCTTTCCCAATTATCAGGAGAGAAGAATGCAATCAAGTAGACAGAGTGGAAAATTGCTAAAAGAAGTCCTTGCCGGGGTCACCACCTTTCTGGCCGCGATGTATATAATCGTTGTGAACCCTTCCATTCTTCAGGCTACAGGTATGCCTTTTTCCGGCGTATTGACCGCGACCATTCTGGTAAGCGCATTCAGCAGTATTGCGATGGGGCTCTATGCAAGAAATCCGATTCTTTTGGCCCCTGGGATGGGAATCAATGCTTTTTTTACCTACTCCATTGTAATCGCACGTCAGGTACCCTGGCAAACCGCGTTAGGAGCGGTATTCTGGTCCGGTGTCATTTTTATAATCCTTTCAGTGTTTAATATTCGCAGCTATATCCTTCGCGCCATTCCTGCACAGATAAGATACGGGGTCGCAGGTGGGATCGGACTTTTCATAACATTCATCGGTTTTCAGAACGCAGGCTTTATCGTCGCAAATGAGACTACTTTGATTTCTCAGGGGGCAATGGATTCGGTTACTTTAACCTTTTTAGCCGGGCTGGCATTGACCGGGATCCTTGTGGCAGTTCGTCTCAGAGGCGCGCTAATAATAGGAATTGCGTTTACAACGGTTGCGGCGATTCCGGTTGGTAGATTGTGGGGCGGGGGCGAATCGCAGGTGCTTGTAAATTACAGCGGAATTCTGTCCATGCCCGATTTTTCCCTTTTATTCTCACTTGATATGATCGGATCGCTTCATCTGGCCGTTTGGCCTGCCACATTCGCATTATTGTTTACCGACATGTTTGACAGTCTTTCGACTTTCATGGGAGTATCGGAAGCCGCCGATCTGATAGACGAATCCGGTGAACCGCGAAATGTGAAGCAATCATTGCTTGTAGATGGTTTCGCTACATTGATTTCGGGCCTTCTGGGCACCAGTTCCGCGACTGCCTATATCGAATCGGTTACCGGTATTGAAGAAGGGGGGCGCACCGGCTTGACAGCGGTTGTAGCCGGGGTTTGCTTTCTTCCGTTCATGTTTCTTTCTCCGCTGCTTTCTATTGTACCGGCAATCGCAACCGCTCCGGCACTGGTTCTTGTGGGGGTGTTTATGATGTCTCCAGTGCAAAAAATCGCCTGGGGGCGTTTCGATGATGCCATACCGGCTTTTTTGGCCATGATCCTTATTCCTTTTACTTACTCGATCACGCAGGGAATTTTGTGGGGTTTTCTCAGCTGGACGGTTCTGAAAGCCGGGCTGGGTAAGTGGAAAGAAATACATCCGGCATTACTTGTAATCGATGTCTTTGCTATAGCGTCATTTTTTGTTGAATGACTTTTTTCGGCGATCAGGGGGTTGATAAGCATGTGCAGTAAGGCACTTCGAATTTTATCCTCTTCGCGCCTCTATTCACATAACCGGCTTTGCATTTCAGTCTAATCACCCGGTTAAATATTGATTATCCTCAGGCCATGCATTCAGTACCTGTCTAATAATTGCCACTTCTCCGATATGGTAGGAGGTGTGATCCCCAACCGTCAGGATCTCCCGAAGATAAGTGTAGCCGGGGGCATGAGGTATCTCGGAATAAAGGTCCAGCGAAGGCTCCTTTATCAGAGAAATCAGGTAGTCTCTATCTTCTTTGAATTGTTCTATCGAACGCACCCATGCCTCCTCAGTTGGTTTTTCCGAGGCCTTGGGACGGTAGCCGTAAGGCCAGTCTGGTGATATGTGCTCGGGGTTACGAATAAACTCTACTATATCCCATTGCGTAATGCGGATGTGCTCGACAAAATGCCAAACTGTATAGGGGGTATGAGGTGCACGTTTTGCGATCAGATGCAAAGGAAAATCCTCAACAACATCTTCAAAGCTCATGTGAGCATTTCCCTGGGTAAGCAGGCTTACCAGCTCGGTGCGCATCACATCTTTCATTAAAACCTTCCTTTCAAAAAATTTTACGCAACCAATGAAAAATATGCCTTGCAACCTTTTCCCATCCCGGTTCGCCAATCATAAAATGGGTCATGTGGGGAAACATCTTAAAATCCGCCTGGGGATATCGGGAGGCGATCTGACGAATCACCCATGGGGGAATGAGTTGATCTTTACCGGCTCCTAATAGAAGAGTGGGGCAGGTGACATTCTTTTCATTTACCAGAGTGGCTTTTTTTTTGTCCAACGGCCACAGTGCAATTTCGTATAGAACACGGCCCGATTCGTAGGTCATGAATCGGTAATAGTAGTGCTGTTCTTCTCGTGGTATTTTTGAAAGAACGGCGCTGGATGCCTCACTGAAACTCAAACGTATCGGTTTGCGCCAGAAAAACGGCACCTGAATGGCACTGCCGAATGCTTTCATTGCAGAAAAGGAGATTGGGAACACGCCTCGCGGCGGAGCCGGCGCGATGAATACGGCGGCTCTTGCCAGACCTCTCGCGGCCAGCATCTGAGCAAGAAGGCCGCCAAGCGAATGACCTATTATAACCGGCTTTCGATCCATTTTGAGGATCTGTTTTTCCAAATCGTCGGCATAATCAAGAATGCTGGTAGTGCCCAGACGATAATCGGGCTGCTCACCGGGTTCCAGCTGGTGATATCGCAATACAGGTCTGACTATTCTATAACCCATTTCACCCATGGCGTGAGCCATCAGCTCCCAACACATAGGCGTGACAAACATACCATGAATAAATAATAGAGTCGTTTTTTTACGAAGCATATTTTTATGACTCCCTACTCCTAAACGTATCAGATTAAAACAATCACCCCCCACAGCTCCAATTTATCCAATGTCTCCTAACAGCACGCTTTTTATGCTAATGTCATTTTTGTATGTTTTTTCGTTTTTTTATTCCTTGATCATTGATTCTCCGTCTTTGACCGCATG
This sequence comes from uncultured Fibrobacterota bacterium, assembly GCA_964586285.1. Classification (GTDB taxonomy): domain Bacteria; phylum Fibrobacterota; class Chitinivibrionia; order Chitinivibrionales; family CAYFVL01; genus CAZPHU01. Next base: position 37,664 of record CAZPHU010000025.1, read on the forward strand.
TGCCCAAGCAGAGTTGATAAACGTGGGCGATTGTACCGTTGTGCGATAATGCAGGGCATGTTTGCCGCAAGCGCATAGATGATCATTATTAAGAATGATGAAAATGTGTTCCAGAAAAGGAAGATCGGAGTTGATGCCGTCACCAGCCAGTGCACCAATTCGCCCCGACAGGTTTCCCGCACAAAACGATCAATATACGTGACATTACTCATCGAAAGCCTCTTTTTGGCAAATCCGCCAATAAGCCATGTCGCGCCATCCGGCAGCAAATTCTTCCATTTGGACACTCTAAAAAGCCTCTCATACAATCGCCCTTTATCCTCCCATTTTTTTGAGCGAAATATCCAGGATTCAGGATCGAATAGTGACACCGGCAGCAGTGTTACCACAAAAGCAGTACCCATATGAACGGCAAACCAGACAAATGAATTTACTGCAATCAGTTTGATTAGTTGTTTTTTCGCTTTTTTTCCTTTTGGTTTCATCTTTTTCGTCCGGTTGAAAGTTTGGTTTCAATTTCCCGCCCCTTCCAGGAAAGTTTGCGCAATATCGACGAAAAGATCAAAGACCGAAAAAAGATAAACGTAAAGAAAAGGATATGAAGCGGATAAATCAAAGCTGTTACAAAAGAGAAACTGCCTACTTGTTTGAGCATCCCAAATATCTGAAACACAAATGCCGCATAAGAAACAAGAATTGCTGTAGTTTGATGGGGGGAGGACGAATGGATGCTGAAGAGGCGGCCGGCTGCCGTCAAAGCGCTTCCTATCCAGAAATAAATGAGAACCTTGGCAAAAATATGGGTATCTGCCGAGCCGGTTGCCATGCTTTTTGTCCAGCCTTCAACCAGCTGTTTAAAACCCCTTGGGTACATACGAAAATTAATTGTTCCGCGCCCGCTTAAGCAGTAGACCGGAAGTTGGGATCGCTGGGCGTTTTTGGCAATGGCAATATTCTCAAGGATTTTACCTTTTATCGCTTCGTGTCCTCCACTACGAAAATAAGCGTCGCGTGAGCACATAATACACGGGCCAAATCCACCCGCCGGGCGAATTGACGACCGAAGGGGAGTGAATGCGTTCATCGCTGCATATACTATAAGATTGAAGAATCCGGACAGCTGCTCATAAGGACGTTTAGTTTTGTGCCACGGCTCCACCGTAAGTAATCCGCCTTTTTCTACCCAAGTCTGGTAGATGCTCTCCAGACCGTCTACCTCAAGCTCGGTATCGGCATCAAGAAAAAGAAACACCGAGCCCGCAGCACTGTTGGCACCTTTCCAGCATGCCCAGCTCTTACCCTGCCATCCGTGAGGACGGGGGCTGGAGTTATACACCTGCGCTCCGGCGGTTAAAGCTTCCGTCTCAGTGTTGTCGCTGCTGTTGTCGTCGATCACAATAACCTCGTGAGGCTGCATGGATTGGTTTTGCAGGGATCGAAGCAAAATACCGATGTTTCCTTCTTCGTTTCGTGCCGGAATTATTACAGAAATAGTTTCTTTAGATGTAGTAGATACTCTACTTTTTTTACATACCGGTATATGCCACAACAGCAATTTGCCGCAAATCCAACCGCATATGATTACCAAAAGTGACGGCAGATTCATATCATGCCCTTTTCTATCCGAAGTCACTGATTATCCTTTGTGCCGCTTTTTGTCCACCAAGTATAGCCATGGGCATCCCCGAACCGGGGTTAACGCTACCTCCAACGAAATACAACCCCTTATATTTTGAACTCTTTTTTGGAGCTTTCAATGCCAGATTCATTTTCCAGTCGGATACAGTGCCGTAGATCGAACCTTTGTATGATCGATATAAATCTTCTATATCTTGAGGAGTAAGCATATGCTCGACAATTATGTGCTTCCTTAGATCAACCAGCCCCATTCTTTCGAGTTTGTCCAGGGTCTTTTCTTTAAACTGCTGATAATCACCAATCGTGTATGGATGAACATCAACTCGGTGCGGGATATGGGGAAGAATCTTAATTATGTGATGTCCTCGCGGTGCCAATGAATGGTCGGTAACGGTAGGGCAGACAACATAGATCGTCGGATCATCGGGAAGTTCTTTACGATGAAATACCTGTTGAAAATGCTTGCGTTGATCAACCGCATGGAAAAAGTTGTGATGCCTGAGGATGGGGTATTCTTTCTTGATTCCAAGATGAAGTACCAGCCCCGAACAGGATGGCTGAAAACGTCTGAAACGGCGCAGATCCTTTTCTCCTTCATTCAGCAGATGCTTATGCGCCGGTATAACTTCCATATTTGATACTACTATATCACTTTCCAGCAGACGGCCCGATTGTAGCCGTACTCCGGTAACTCTTCTACCTTTTCTAGTAATCTCAGATACTTCACAGCCGGCATAAATGCATACCCCCAATTCCTTCAATAAACGAGCGAAACCATCGGCGAGAGCATACATTCCGCCTTTAACGTACCAGAGACCAAAGGCATACTGTACATGGGGTAAAAGGTTCATAAAGCCCGGAGCATCCAGTGCCGAAGAGCCGACATACTTAATGAAATAGTTGAATATATCGTGCACATGTCTGTTTTTGAAATATCGCCCCACGGATTGATCCATTGTATTAAACAAATCGAGT
>CAZPHU010000026.1:0-26393 GCA_964586285.1 uncultured Fibrobacterota bacterium
TAGTGTTAGCTCCTCCCCCTTACCAAGGGGGAGGCTGGGAGGGGGTGTATTTGCCGCGGTTGGGGCGGCATAGGTAAAAGATCTAATCGATATGAGACAATGCAAGCTCAAGACACTGTTTGCGATCCACCTTGCCGTTATGATTCTTGGGAAGATCCTTTGTCAGGATTATTTGTTCGGGCCATTTATGACGGTCCAAAGTCTTTGTACAGGCATTGAAAATCTGCTCCTCAACGGTATGATTGTGCTTGGGTACCGTGAGGGCCAGAAGCTTGTGGTCCATAAGAGAGTCTGGAATACCAATCACGACGGCTTCAATTATGAGGCCTGTGGCCAAAAGTGCATTTTCCACCTCCTCGGGATTAATCCTGAACCCGTTTACTTTCAACAAATTGTCCTGTCTTCCCACAATGTAAAAATACCCGTCGGAGTCCTTATATGCCAGATCCCCCGTTCTGTATCCGTGAGGACCAATAACGTTGGCTGTTCCGATAGGATCTTTCCAGTAGCCAAGCATGATATTTTTACCGGTCGCGACCAACTCACCGGTTTTGTATGGGGGCTGCTCATTACCGTGCATGTCGATTACACGAAGCTCTACTCCCGCAACGGCCTTGCCTATGCTGTCAAGTTTAGACATGTACATGTGCGGCTCAAGATATGACAGTCGGGCGGATGCTTCAGTCGCGCCGTACATGATAAATATCTGAGTGTGATCGGGCAGAGCTTTTCTTAATTCGACTTTCGTATGACGAGGCATGTGCCCTCCGGCCTGGGTGCAATAGCGCAGATGGGTCAGTTTTTCGCGGTATTCGGAAAGCGGAGAGTGATGCAGAAGGTGAGCGTAGTTTGAGGGTACCCCCGAGAAACCAGTGACACGCTCATCAACCATCTGTTTTAGAACACTGGCCGGATATACGAAAAGATTGTTAATTATTACCCGACCACCCACGGCGAAGTGCGTGTTTAGAAGCGATTTCCCCATCACATACGGAAACGGTAAAATCACCATCTGAATATCTTTATCGCTCAGAGACAGATACTCACAGATTGAGCCCGTGTTATGTACAATATTTTCGTGACTGAGCATGACCCCCTTGGGTTCACCGCTGGAGCCGCTGGTGAAAATTATCGATGCCGGGCAGGCTGAGTCAAAATCGGAAAGCATATCAATATTTTGACCTTCGGTGAGAAAATCATCCCACTTCCATACCTTTCCATACGATGGGCGAAATGTTCCATGTCCAATCAGGATGTAAAACTGCAAGAACTCCCCGGAGATATTCGCCTCGGTCAGCACAGGTATTCGGAGCATGTCTGTTACTATCGCGGCAGGTTCTATATGAGGTAAAAGCTGCCTTAGTGTAGCCGATGAGCTTTGGATACTAAGTGGTACAGCTACGGCCCCGGCTTTAAGGATGCCGTAATAGGCGGCAATGTACTCTATACTGTTTTGAAGAAGAAGAACAATCCGATCCCCCTTTTTTATGCCCCCCCTGGTGCAACTTGTAGCGAAACGATTGGCCATTTCATTGATGTTACTATATGTCGCACGTCGATTACCATCAACAACGGCATGTTTTTCCGGATAAAGCCTTGCGCTGTTTTCCAGAAAATGATGTATATGGGTAGCCTCGGGAAACATGCTTGAGTCCTTTCGAGAAGTAACGCAACGAGAAAAGTGGTTTCAAATCACCCTCCTGAATCTTGTGTCAAATTACTATAAAAGCAAAAGCTCTGCCGTAAAAGCTCCCCATTAGCGGATCGGGTTGTCGGGTATCCGATAGAATCTGTATGCAGAGAAACGCACCCCATTCAAACCTTCCCCTTGGCAAGGGGAAGGCTTTAACGCGTTGGTTTTGCTCCTCCCCCTTGGCGCACGGAGGCTGGGAGGGGGTGCGTTTTTCAGGGATGGCGCAAAGGTCAACCTCAATGCAACAGCATTGATTCCTACCCTTGCCCGCTGGTCTCATTCCTCCGGCAGCAATTGCTCCCGATGCAACTCAAGCCCCTCCGATTGAGCCTTGTTAAAAGCGGCCGCACTACCTATTATCGAAATTGTCGTACGGGTCTCATCCAGGATTTGTAACGCCTTCATCGCTATGCTCTGGGGCGTGGCGGACAAAATCGCATCCCTGATTCGCTGACGATACTCCGGTGTTCGGCCCGCCAGAAGCGCAAGTGTTTCTCCCAACCCCTTGGCGTGAGGGCTCCGAGGCGAATCCATTCTGCCGATTGTTCCTATTATACTCTGATCAAGCTCATCGGAGGGTATTTTGGCTGAAAGCTGACTCAAACCGTCCAGAAAGTGTTTCAACGTCGAACTCAGATTAGGGTCCCGATAGGATGCACATGAGAAAACTGGATGGGAACTGGAGGCAAAAGCCATCCCTCCATAGGCGCCACCCTCCACACGGACCTTCTCCCATAAGTATCCCGTGGAAAGATTGCGCGACATTAAGAGAGTCTGCCCGATTTCGGCCGCATCGGTGATATCAAGACGCCATGCCTGGGAGACATAGTTGACCGATGAACTCACCTCGATCGCATAATTGGGATAATCGGGTAACGGTTCAAACGGAATTATCTGCGGGTTTTGCTCCGCGGCCGGTATCTTCTTTACAAAACTACCCAGCAATGGCTTAAAAGATTCGGGATCATCGGCGGTCACCGACAGGAAACATCCGCGGCGATTTATGACGATTTCGTGTATCTTCTTAAGAGAGTCAATAACAGAATCCATATTGTTGCCGCGAACCTGCTTATCCAGGAATCGAAGCTGCATTATTCCGTCAAGGATCTCATCGATATAGCGCGAGCGACTCAGGCGGGCAGAGGCGTGCATGGATGCAAACGAATGGCCGCTTCTGAGAACAGCCGCGTTCAAATCGTTGCGCATCTCTACCAAAGTATCTTTAACAAGCTTGGGGTCATCGAGTCTTGGACGAAGAAACAGATCCTCAAAGATCGCCAGCATCTCATCGAAGCGCCGAACCAACGCCTTCCCCTGGAAAAGCCCCTTTAAAAGGATCTGGTCGGGATTATCCACCTTTGTGGTACAGATAGTCGAACTTCCGATTCCACCGGTGTTGAGTGACACCCTGGTGGCCATCTGTTCGTAAGAGTAATCACCGGCACCACACCGTGTAAGCATCTCTATGTAAAGACTTACGTACGGAAGCAAATCGAACGGGATACTCGACAGATCGAAACCAATATCCAAATAGACTATTCCGGCGGTGAATAGAGGATGAGCAAACACAGGAACCGATTCAACCTCGGAGCGAATAGTGTCCACCAGCTGGTTTTCACGGGGAACCTCCTCCTTCTTTAATTTGGGCAGTGTGGCAAGCGCCTCGGCTGAAGGCGGTTCCATCTGCTGCTCCCGTATTTTGCGGGTCAGTTCATACGCGGCCTTGCGGTCTTCATCGGTAAAGGAAGATGTCAGGCGATCTGCCTGCTCTTCTGTCTGTTTTTCGAGTTTTTGCCCCTCCTGTGCAGATGCTTCCACCGTACACACCAGATGATGATCGTTGCCCAAGAAGAGTTCCCGAAGTTTTGCAACGAAAAATTTCGTACCCTCCTTTTTATGATTTTTGATCTCTTCAAGCGGCTTCTCGAATTTGAGATGGGACATGGGATCCCCTCCATAAATCCACGATCGGTAACATCGCTCTGCAAGCATAAGATTGTGGGGAAAATGCCCCGAGTCGGTGATCTCCCGAAGACGGAATTCGGTTTGGCGAATCACTCCCTCAAGCAACTGCTCATCCATTCCTCTTTCGATTTCCCTTTTGAGTGTATCGAAAATGATGTCGCGTATCGCCCCCGCATGCTCCGGCTTTGTTTTCCTGAGTCCGGCGGAGAAAATACACTGCACCAGATCGGCGTCAAACCCGGTCATGTCGTCCAGATCTTCCCCAAGACCCGAATCGATAAGCGCGCGTTTTAGAGGGGAACTTTCGGCCCCGACAAGATAACGGGAGAGAATGCTTCCCAAAAGCCACAGCTGCGGATCGATCGTATCTCCGACAATCCAGCTGACGATTACCGACGCCGTCCCATCGTCCTGTTTCGAAGACGGAGCGATCAGTCTTGCCTTCTTGGGCATTTCCCACAAAGGCTGAGGCGCTATGCGCGAATCAACCTCCCTGTAGGAGAACTCACCCAGGTATCGGTCCTGAAGAAACCCGAGTGTCTTCTCGGAGGGTAAATTCCCATACAGGAAGATAAAGGAGTTTGACGGGTGATAGAACTGTTCGTGAAAACCCTTGAACTGCTCGTATGTCAAATCGGGAATGTATTCCGGTTCCCCGCCGCTTTCAAAGAAGTAGGTGGTATTTGGGAAAAGCTCGGATAGAGTCTTTCGCGCCACATGCGAGCGAAAGTCGCTAAACACGCCCTTCATTTCGTTGTATACAATACCTCTGATGTTAACCGGGCCTTCCGGCGATTCGGTATCGAAATGCCAACCCTCCTGATAGAAGGTGGTCTCGGTTAGAAGCGGGTTGAAAACGGCGTCGCAGTATACATCTACGAGGTTGTAATAGTCGGCCTCAACCTGACTGGAAACCGGATAGATTGTCTTGTCCGGATAAGTCATCGCGTTGAGAAATGTCTGCATGGAGCCCTTGAGCATCTCCTTGAAAGGATCTTTTAACGGGAATTTTTTCGATCCCGAAAGCACCGAATGCTCCAAAATATGAGGTACACCGGTATTATTATAGACAGGAGTTCGAAAAGCGATACAGAATAAATTATTTGGATCCTCGTTGAAAAGATGGATCAATCGGGCTTTAGTTTTTGTATGAACGAATTCGGTTGCTTCCGATCGCAGCTCCGGAATAGCCTCTATCCGTTTTACTTCAAAGCCGTTAATGTTTTGTCCCGGAGTTAGGTTCTGACCTTCCATGTAAACTATCCTTATCGAAAGCGTGGTTGAATTTTATTCTGTTAAACATAAATTATGATAAACAGTTAGGAAAGTAGTTGTCTGTAGCAAAATTAATGCCTTCCTCTTCGATTCAGTAGGTTTTATGAACGGTGAAAAGTACGATGTTGTATTTTGTAGAGTCGTGTGTAATGGCTGTGCGTTACCGGCCTTGAGTCCGGAAGTCTGGAGCTACGGGCAATGCGATGCTTAGGCCCGAGAGAATTACGGGAACTCGTGAGACAAACAATGGGGGATTTGAGTTCGAATATAAACAGCCGCATATCCGAAATAAAACTGTGAAGAGTTTCAACAAGGTTTATAAAAAATCAGTCAAAATGCCTTTGGTGTCCGTTATAATACCGGTGTTCAATCGAAAACAACTGCTTCAGAGAGCAGTCTCTTCGGTAGTTGATCAAAAGTTTAAGGATTATGAGCTTATAGTTGTGGATGACGGCTCCACCGATGGATTGGAAATTTCGGGGCTAAACATACCTGCCGGGGTGAAATTCAGCTTCTGTCAAAACCGGCTAAACACCGGTGTATCGCACGCCCGAAACAAAGGAGTCTCTCACTCCAGCGGAAAGTATGTAGCGTTTCTGGACTCGGATGATCAGTGGCATCCCCAGAAGCTCGGGACTCAGATCCACTGGATGAAAAGCAATCCTGAATATGAGATTTGTCAAACTCGAGAGGTCTGGATAAGAAACGGACTAAGGGTCAATCCGCCCGCCACCCACGAAAAGATTGCAGGTGATCTGTTCGAGGCAAGCCTGTATCGCTGCATGATTACTCCCTCTTCGGTCCTGATGACCGCAAGGCTGTTCAATGAGTATGGCGGTTTCAACGAATCACTGCCGGCGGCCGAGGATTACGATCTCTGGCTCCGAATTACAAGTAGATATCGCGTTGGACTGTTAGATTCGTATCTTCTGACCCGATTTGGCGGACATCCCGATCAGCTCTCTACACGTACGAAGGCAATAGATCGATATCGGATCCGTGCCCTGCTGGATATTTATAAGCAAAAAGATCTTTCGCCTCAAAGAAAACAAAAGGTGCGGGAGATTCTTGTCAAGAAGGCCCTGATACTTGCAAATGGTTGTAAAAAAAGAGGAAAAAAAGAGACGTATGAACACTATAAGGCAATCGTCGAACAATATTCGTCTAATTGATGGATCACTGATAACTGTTGCGGATCGTGCATTTGAGTATTGTCCTTTAAACCGACTGTCTGTACTGGATGAGGTAGCCGATCCCGACACCAGTGCGGAGTTTTCGGGTGCAGGCCTCTTCATGCCGCTTCTGGTTACTCCTGGAAACGACAATGCTTATAACGTAATAGACGGCGCTAAGCGATTACGGGCATATCGGGAGGAAAAAACCGATTTAATTGCCTGCCTTATCCTGCCTCAACGGTTAACTTTGGAGCAGCAGGTTCTTCTGCGACTTACCCTCAACAAAGACCGCCCCTTTTCGGCGGGAGAGAAGATTCGTTGGTGCAGGTGGCTCATCCATAACCGACCTGATCCCGATTTGCCCTCCATAGGTGCCCGGCTTGGGATCAACCCTAAAGAGATCGTACCGTTAACTCAGCTTGCTCGGTTAAAGGATGAGAGAGTCGACCAGGCGGTCTGTAAAGGTTTGCCCGATCTTGGGGCGCTGGAGAATTTTCTGGCACTTTCGGATAACGATCGTGAAAGAATGATAGATTTTTTGGCGGATCTGAAACCCTCGGTGCAGATGCAACGTGAATTCTTCCAGTGGCTTCCCGAAATAGCCTCCGCCCGGCAGATCTGTATAGCCGAACTCCTGAGCGACGCCCAGGCAGTGGAGATAGTCGAACACAAGAATCTAAACGCCCCGCAGAAACTTCAGAAATTAAGAGATTACTTCTATCGATTACGATATCCGACCGTCTCGGCTGCCGAAGACCGGTGGAAAAAGTTGAGTCATGCCATCCGTCCACCAGGATACAACGTTACTCTCGTCGCCGATCCCTACTTCGAAAAGAAACGAACCGAAATCCGAATACAAGCACAAAATGGTAGAGAAATCACCGAGGTACTCTCACGCCTGGGGGCGGTTGACGAAAAGACGTGGGATAATCTAATCGATCCCTTTCGTGAGAATTCACAGGTCGGTTAAAGCAGAAAATTGGGAATAGCTCGAAAAAGACATCGCAAATAGTTATTTTAATCCAATCCCGATACCGTCAGGTATATAATATGACTGTCGGGATTTGAGCGGAGAGATCGACAATATCTTGTGATCGCACTCGCGGTAATATTCATAAGGGAAGGAAAAGACGCTCATGAAACCACTCTTGACACTTTTGAGGAATCACGGTTATGTATTCATGATTGTCGGTATGGCGATAACTGCTCTGGGCGCCTTTATTCTGTTTCAGGCACAGCGTGCCGCCGTCGAAAAAACAACCGGATTGATTATCGGGATTACTGGACTCATTATTTATCTGCTGGGTCGTATCGGCATATTCTATCGCAACAGTCTTAGAAAGAAGAAGTAGCTGTTATAGGTACCCCCTTAAGCTTCGTTACGTCTACTTTCAAAAAGGAACCAGGGTGAAAATACAGGATTTGCTTGAGAAGAAGGGAATTCTCATCGACCTAAAGGCTGCGGACAAAACTGAACTCCTTACCAGCATGGGTCATTTTCTGGCATCCACCTACGATCTCAAAAACGCGGATCAAATAGTTCAAAAGATTCTGGAACGTGAGACCTCCATGTCGACGGGGATCGGATTTGGAATAGCTATTCCGCATGCAAGACTGGATAATATTGAGCGGGTGTACATGATTGCAGGCAGGTGCGCGGAGGGTATCGAGTTCGATGCGATCGACGACAAGCCTGTGAATCTGATTTTTATCATCGTTTCACCAGTAAACACCTCAACTGCACACACCCAGGTACTCTCGGCTCTTTCAAAAATCATGTGTTATGAAGATATGCGAAAGAAATTGTTGCACGCACGTGATGCCGAACAGTTTCTGGACATTCTAATCGAGGGTGAAAACCGCTATGTCGATTGAGGATGATTCCTCTTTTCCTCTTCTAAACAAGAGGTGTATAGATAATATCTGCTTAATTAAACCACTTCGTTCGATCTTTTCGGGCGAACAGGTTCGAGATTTCAACCGATTCCTTGTCGACTATAAGCAGCAATCCGACATACATCTAATATTTGATATTTCGCAATGTGAATATGCTTCCAGTGAGGGACTGGGCTCAATTGCCGCATGCAGACAATGGCATTCTATGAAGGAGAACCGAAGGTTCGCGGTAATAATTCCCGATTCTTCAGACAGCTATATCGCTGAGCTGTTTTCGATTACCGGCCTGGATATGACCATGAGAGAGGCCATACATCTGTCGCTTGATTCGGCCCTCAACTATGTTCGGCAGGCTTAAGCAGTTTCATAAGATCCTGAAGCTCCGAAATCGCATCCTCAATTATTGCCCTGGTTCCATTAGCAGGTTTTTCCACGATCTCTTCCTCCGTTGAAGGCTCACCGGCGACGATTTTGTCGATTGTATCCGACTCCTTGGCCTCCGCGATTTTCTTCTTTGCCCCCGGAATCGTAAACTGCTCACTATACAGCAGGTGCTTTATCGCAAGGATAACCTCGATATCTTTCTCACGATAAGCACGGTTACCCGCACGGTTTTTCTTTGGGCGGAGCTGAGGGAATTCGCTCTCCCAGTACCGAAGCACATGCGCCTCAAGGCCTGTCTGGTGACAAACCTCTCTGATTGAATAGTATGTTTTTCGATTGTTTATCATGGATCTTCTTCACGCCGCAGTGTTTATAAAACCAATATACAATTTTATCACATATTGCGCAACTGATTTTATTTAATGAGGTTATATTAGTTGCTTAGAGCCATTCGTTAAGTGCTGTAGGGTTTTCACACTATTACAACAATTTGTACTCCATATAACTACATGTTGGGTAGTCTTTAGGATATTACTGTACTCTAATGCGAACAGAGTTTCAATCATTTTTGACTAAATACGACACATGTTCAAATCATGATACATAAATAGGCCACGGATGTGGCCGCCGTATACGAAAGTGTCCTGTTACGACAATCATCGACAAAAAATTTCTTCTATCGAGTCGAAGGATTTTACCGGCCGGTTTTAATCGGCGCCGCGACTAGACAAAAGCTAATTGAATCGAACCTGCTCGGTATCCGCCTGCTTATGTTTGCTTCTGCCCACCGGTTTGAAAATCAAGTTCACCGGGCAGCCGGTGAAATCAAACTCATCCTGTATTTTGTTGATCAGAAATCTTTCGTAGGAGGGCAAAATAAATTGAGGGTGATTGGTATAAAACTCAAAAAGAGGAAAGTTGGTTTGCGGCACCTGTTTCCCGCCAAGGATCCGAACCGACTTGTTGTTGTTATATGGATGCGGATGTGCTCGCAGCCATGAATACATCTGTTCACGAAACTGTGAGGGGGTAATCCTTTTAGACATTCGTCGGCGGATCTCGAGTGCGCTGTCCACTACATGGAAAACTCTTTGACCGGTAAGCGCGGATATACTGATCATGGGAATATGTTTCATCTCCATGTACTGTTCGCGCGTTTTCTGTACCAGGCTGTCGAATGTCTTATGATCTTTTTCGATAAGATCCCATTTGTTCCAGCAAAGGATTATTCCCTTTCGCAGCTCGGCGGCTTTGGAAAATATCTTCATATCCTGTTCACGAATACCCTCCGTTGTATCGATCATGAGAATGACGATATCCGCCCGCTGTATACCGGAGAGCGCCCGCAGATTAGAATAGTATTCGGTTTTCTGCTTGACCTGAGATTTGCGGCGCATACCGGCGGTGTCGATTATCCTCACCGCGGTATCCTTATATACAAAACCGCTGTCGATCGCATCCCGCGTAGTTCCCGGTGCGTTGTCTACTATCATCCTCTGCTCGTTTAGCAGCTTGTTGACAAAGGATGATTTACCCACATTTGGCCGCCCCGCGACCGCCAGCCGCAGCTCATCGCAACTCCCGACACCCTCTTCGCATTCATCTTCTCCCAGCATCCGGCAGATCTTGTCCAAAAGATCGGCCACTCCGTTTCCATGAATCGCGGAAACCGGCACCGGTTCCCCAAGTCCAAGCGAAATCAACCGACCGCTATCCAGAATCACCTCCGGGTTTTCGGCCTTATTCACCGCCAGAATTACTTTATCGTACACGCTTCGTCTAAGCTGCGCGGCAATAAGCTCATCCAGATCGGTAGGTCCAGTGGGGCCTTCCACTACAAAAACAATCACTGATGACTCCGCAATGGCGATATCGACCTGATGGTGAATTTCCTCGGGCAGGCTCTCACGGCTGTTGGGTATGATCCCACCGGTGTCTACCAGAGAAAACGAACGGTTGTTCCAGTTCGCATCCATGTAGTTACGATCACGAGTCACCCCCGACATATCATCAACTACCGCCACGCGTCGGCGCAGAATGCGGTTGAAAAGGGATGACTTACCAACGTTTGGTCTGCCTACAATAGATACTATCGGTAATCCTGACATTTTTTTCTTTTTCCCGGATAAGTTTTAACCAATTTGTAACCGTCTCACATGATCACGCGCGGTTGCGGCCCACCATGTTTGAGCATTACGCTTTATGAACTCCGAAAACGCCGCGATCGCGTCCTGCTTTCGAGATACTTTCATTGCCGCATGACCAAGATTATAGTATCCAAAAACCGATTCGGGTTGCTTCTGAATATACGTTTTTATGTACTCAAAAGCTTTATCATATTCGCCCTGCTGGAAAAAAAGAATACCGGCCGTACAGAAATCCTCTGAATTTTCGGGCGAGCCTCCCTCCCCTATTCTGCTTACAGTTCGTTCCATAAGTTCACGAATCTCTTTCGAACTCAAATTGAAGCTCTGCAAATGAGGGGGGCAGTATATATCATTACGGTTGGGAGCGATCTCATGCTCAAACCAGTTCTTGATCTCTTTGGATAATACTCTAAACCCCTTATATTCGGATGTCATCCAGGTGATATATGCTTTCACAAGCCGCTCCTTAAGCTGGAAAAGCGACTTTGTGCCCTTTTGAGAAGGAAGTTTGGCAAACGAGCCAAGAAGAAGCTTGTCTTCGTCCACATCGAGCCGATACTCTATCATGGCGGTAGCAATCGAGCCGATGAAGTTCCCGTTCGGGGGAACGGTGGGAATAATCAGTTGATTGTTTTTCCAGTCGTATATGGCGTTGCCGTTTCCGGGAGCCAACAGAATCGAGGGCCTGCCCAGATAGGTAACCCGAGCGTTACAAAAAATGCGAGGATCGAATTCCAAAACCCTTCCAAGGCAGGCTTCAAGCGCTTCGAAGGTAAAGAACTTGTCCCCGGGCTTGAGAACCGCACAGCTCTCCAGGCGAAGACGCTTAGCGGTGAGCTTGACCAGATCACGAACATACTCTATCTCCCGGGAGACCCGGTTTGCGATTTCCATGGGCGAGACCGCATTCTGTTTCTGTTCGATCTCCTGCATTTCCTGCTCCAGGCGGCGGATTGTCTCTTCGAGATCTACAACCGCCTTGGAAAGCTCCATAACACGCTTTTCCAGATCGTTTAAAGCGCGTTTATCTTCCTGCGATTTGACTCGTGTGTAGAGATTCTCTTTTCGCTGAAGTTGTTTTTGAAGATCGTTTTCGCGCTGTACATATTCTCTTCTCTGATCCACCGAGAAAAATGTGCCGCCGGCTATTGCCTTCTTTGTACGGAGATTTTGCAGGTTGAGTTGATCGGTCTCGACCAGCTTTTTCGCCTGAGCATCAACTTTGGCTTTCGCCTGCTCGGTTTCGGCAAGGTTTTTTCGGAGTAGTTGTGCACGAGAATCCTGATTGATCGCGATTTCCTTTTCGATTCTCTGCATCTGGATTTCGGCGGCCATGATATCCCGCTGCATGTACTTCTTGCGGTCGCCTTCACATATGGACTTGACGGTATCCTTAAGCCATTGGGAAAAAGAGTATATCTTCAGATGATCAAACTCGGACGGCTTGTGAATTAAACCTCCGCGGATCGGGTTTTTACAGTCGATTATCTCATCTAAAACGCCGTAATCAAGAAACAACCTTTCCGAATCAACTAACTTATCGATACTCTGCTGTTCGCGTAACAGTTCTCCCGTTCTTTCGATCAAAATCGACCAGTATAAAGATCCTAACTCGTACTGAGAGCGAGAATCTTCGGGGTTTTGCAAATACGAATTGATCGTTTTCCGGGCTTCTGAATCGAATTTCATATCAAACCTTCCTCAATGCTCAATGAGGTATACTCGATAATGTTTTGCCTCTCCCGCAATCACGGGTCTTACCGAAAAGGCGTATGGCGCGGTCATACTGTCGGGAATCGACAGTGTATCCAACCGTTTGATTTTGGAGGGATCAAATGTAGTCAGTGACTCCGTAGTAATCATTTTGTTATGTGCATCCATCAGTGTTATACCGCAGGGCCCGGCAGAGGCATCGACGACTACTGATTTGGCCTGGTCATTTGTTATAACATACCAGTCTATATCGTCACTCCTATCGATCGATCCGCAACAAAGGTCATATAAAGTATCGGCGATACTGATATGATCATTGGGTTCCTGTTCGCGCGGCCGGGTCGTAAATTTCCATGATCCGTCCGAGGGTTTGAACACGGTTCCGTTTGCTGCCTGAATCTCACCCGACGGAAAGATCTCATACGTTGTACGCCCCTGAAGCATACCGTGAATTATCAGACGTGCGGTATCGAGGGTTGTATTTACGCTGGTGTAATACGCGGCGTCCTGCCCGGGATCGGGGGATAGAACAAAGCTTACGGAATTGTCCGACAGAGGTATGGAAAACGCAAAGGAGATAACCGGGTAGGTATCCACCGTATCCTCAAACGGCTGGACCAGTGAAATTTCCAACTGCTCTGGTTGAGGTTGCACAAATGTACACGAGATAATAAACGCTCCAAAAAACCCAAAGACAAGAATCCAAAGGACAGAGCGAGATACGAGGATATTTTTAATCATACTACCAATTGTACGATTATTAATAATGCAAAACAATATCAAACAGGCCGGTAAAATGATTAACCGCGATGAGGAATTTATTTTTGTATAGGCGCTCACGGCGAAACGATGTTGCGCCACGCTACAAAGAGAAATAGCCAAACCCGACGGTTTTACCCCGTCCAAAAGCCTTTGCTCGGCAAGCGAAAAGCTCGAATGCCATAGAATCGATTTCTTGCACCTCATTGTTGGGAAGGAATTTCGATCTGGAACAAGGCAGGGACATAGGGTTTATTAGAATCGCACGGACCAGAATGGCTCAATTTGGACAGCACAAAAAAGGAGAGAGTTTCCCATTAGTGATGATAAATTTACCTGCAACCTCATAGTTGTCTGCGGTCCTACGGCTACCGGTAAGACACGTCTGGCGGTAGAACTTGCGCACAGGTATGGGGGAGAAATAATTTCGGCAGACAGCCGTCAGGTTTACCGCGGAATGGATATCGGGACGGGTAAGGATCTTTGCGAATACAGCCTCTCGGACGGAAGTACCGTTCCCTACCACTGTATCGACATAGTCGATCCTTCCACCATATACACGCTTTACCATTACATAAGGGATTGCACCGCTGCATTCTACGACATAACTTCCCGCGGAAAGCCACCGATTATGGCGGGAGGTACCGGGCTATATATAGAGGCCTTTCTGAAAGGGTACCGTATACCAAACGTACCGGAGGATCCGAATCTGCGTAAGGACCTGATGATCTTAGAAAAGGAAGAACTTGCGCGACGGCTCCAAAGGCTTGATACCGATCTTTATGAAAGCACAGACATTTCCAGTAAAAAGCGAATCGTGCGATCTATCGAAGTAGCTTTGTTTGCCCGAGATAACCCCCTACGGTGGAGCAACGAGAATGCACCGCGTTTGAAGCCCCTGGTAATTGGCATAAACCCGCCCCGTTCTGTTCTTTACCAACGAATTGACAGACGTCTGGAGCAACGTCTTGCCCGGGGTATGGTCGACGAGGTCCGGGAGCTTACGGCCCGGGGAGTCGGCCGGGAAAGACTTGCCCTATTTGGAATGGAATATAAACGCATCGCCTCTTATTTATTCGAGGAGGTTTGTTATGATCAAATGGTGGAACTGCTTCGCAAAGACATTCATCACCTTGCAAAAAGGCAAGTTACGTGGTTTAGGGGCATGACACGACGGGGAATCGACATTCATTGGATTGAAGAACCCGATTTGGAAATTGCGTCCCGCTTAATCGAAACTCATGCTCCAAATTGCTGATTATTCGTGAAAAAAGTATAGCTTAACACACTCTAACTCCAAAAACCGGAAAAGCAAGCTTAAAGCCCATGATTTTTCCTGTTTTCGCACAATGAACGAAGGATAGGAATATCCGCCGGTGCCCAGTGCAATTTTTGAGCCTCGGCACAGTCGACCCACCTGATTTTATCATGTTCGTGAGCCGACGGTTGTTTGTCGTCGGTGATTTTTGCAGCAAAAGGTATTAGGGTGATCGAAATATCCGAATAATGGCAAACATTTGTCGGTAGTTGGTCGAGAACGGCGATATTTACTCCGAGTTCTTCGCGGATCTCACGAATCAGGGCTTGAGCCGGCGATTCGCCCCGATGAATCTTGCCTCCCGGAAATTCCCATAACCCGCCGCGGGATTGTCCTTCGGAGCGCAAAGCCGCTAAAAACCGGCCATTTCGGATAATTATTGCGCAGACGACCGACACAGGTTTTATATTTTCCATTCAAATAATCCGAAATAAGACTACAGTTATCCTTCCCAACTAAAATACATCTTCAAAACGAGCATGACGTATTTTAACCTGTTCGTGTTTTTTCCAAATGTTTCAATTTGCGACCTTTTTTCGGTTCGCTGTTTATGGTTCCTATGATAGAAAAGATAACTCGTTTTCCTGAAAGATACACCAGAGAGCAGTTGTATCCTGTAGCCTATCGCTATATGTACCTGTCCCGTAAACTCGATGAGGTTTTCTTCCTGATGTTTAAGAAAGGGCAGGTGAAAGGCACGGTCATTTTATCCAATGGAGGAGAGGCGACAACGGTGGGAATGGGCATACCATTCAGGCCTGGTCAGGACGTTGTTTCGCCTATACACAGAGATCTTGGCACTCATCTGTTACAGGGTGCCGATGTGTTTTCCCTTATATGCCAGCACATGGCCAATGCGCAGAGTCCGACTTTTGGCCGCGAAGGTAACGTGCATCATGGAAACGCCAAGCTGCGGCGCTTTCCCATGATAAGCCATCTGGGCAACATGCTTGCACCCACGGTTGGCGGTGTCTGGGCCGGCCGCAAACGAGGAGAGAATATTTTCGGCCTGAATGTTATAGGTGACGGCGGAACCAGTACAGGCGATTTTCACGAATCCCTCAATTTCGCATCCGCCAGGAATGTGCCGGTACTGTACATGATAGAAAACAACCACTACGCATATTCCACACCCACGCACCTTCAATACAATTGCGAAAAACTTTCCGATCGTGCACGGGGTTATGGAATCCCGGGTGTAACAATCGACGGTACGGATGTATGGCAGGTATATTCGGCTGTTTGCGATGCCCTCGAGCAGATGGAGAAAACATCACTGCCGTACCTGATCGAAAGCTGCTGTCTGCGGCTTGAAGGGCATGCCGCGTATGATCAGGCCGAATATGTGAGCAAAGAGGAACGTGATGAGTGGTTGAAGCGTGAGCCTTTGGCGCTGGCCAGAAAAAGTCTGCTTGAAATTGGCGGATACGAAGAGGCTCAGGTCAAACAGATAGAGCGTGAAGTCGAGAGTTTTATTCAGGAGCAGGTCGAAAGAGCGGTCAGGGTCGAAAGACCAAGCCCACAATACCCGAAATGGGACAGGTATGCTCCTTTTGAAAAGAAAACGGTTCCAAGCTACGAAAGCAAGAAGGTGAAAGTCGGGGCAGCGGTAACGCAGGCACTTGATTATATTCTTCGCAACGAGCCCGATGCTTTCCTTCTGGGACAGGACATAGGCGTATACGGCTCAGCCTTCAAGACCTGTAAGGGGCTTTTTGAAACTCACGGTCCCGACAGGGTATTGGACACACCTATTTGCGAATCAGCGACATGCGGTTTTGCCCTCGGAGCATCACAGGTTGGCGGCAAGCCGATAGTTGAGTTTCAGTTTGCCGATTTCAGTACCGAGGCGACAACGCAGATCGGATTCAACGCCGCGACCTGGTACTTCAGGACTCATCAGCCCGCTCCTGTTCTGTTTCGTCTTCCTTGCGGCGGTGGAATCACCTTGGGAGCCTTTCATTCGGGTGAGTTCGACGGGTTATGGTCCTGTTTTCCGGGACTGCGTCTTCTATATCCGATTGATGCTCAGGAAATGTTTGAAGCTTTGGTTGCGGGGTTTTACGATCCCAATCCCTGTCTTATATTCGAACATAAGCGACTTTACTGGGGACAAGGCGGCGACATATCCTTTGACGGGAACCTGGAATCGGTGTATCGAGCCAGAAAATACAGCGATGGATCTGATTTGACTGTAATTGCCTTTGGAGCCGCCGTTCATACTGCATTAGCGGCGGTGAAGGAGTATGGGTGCAAGGCCCAGGTTTGGAATCCGTTTGTTTTGCACGAAGATTATTGGGGGGACATGGCAAAATCGGTCGAAGAAACCGGCCGGTTGCTTGTAGTCCAGGAGAGTGGAAAAAGCGCCGGATTGGGCGCGAATGTAATATCTTTTATAACGCATAACTGTTTTTCATCGCTTAAAACGGCACCGCGAATGGTATCCGCTCCGGATTTTCCGGTACCGTTTGCTCGAGAGCTGGAAAGCGTCTATTTACCTGATAAAAAAACCGTAATAGATAGTATTGCGAAATTGTTAGGAGGAGAGGTGTGAGCAACCAACCCATACGGACTAAACTGTATCTACCTGCACAAGCCGCGGCCGAAACCGAGGCGACCATCATCGCCTGGAAAGTGAAAAATGGAAGTTCCTTTCGAAAGAATGATCTGCTGGCCGAGGTGGAAAGCGCAAAGACCTCTTTCAGTTTTGAGGCTCCATGTGACGGCACGGTCCTAAATATTCTGTTTAAAGAAGGTGAAACCGTTTCATTCGAAGAGCCGGTTATCGAGATAGAAACCACCGACGAAAGTGTGCTTCTGGAAGCGCCTGTTGTCGAATCGGGCGGCGCTGAAAGTGGTGCCACGGAGGAGACTTACATGGAAGTTACTCCGGCCGCCAGGCAGACAAACGGGGATGACGGTGAAGTGTGCCTGCTTGGCATAGGAGCCTACGTACCCGAGAGAGTTGTCAAGACAAAAGATCTGCTGGATGAGTTTCCGGATGTTACAGAGGAATACATCATCGGCGTTACCGGAATTAAGGAACGGCGTTGGGCGGCGGAAGACCAGAAACCATCCGACCTTGCCTATGAGGCAGCTGTAAGGACATTGGAAAAATCCAATCTGAAAGTTAATGAGATAGACGGGATAATTGTCACAACCGAGACTCCCGATATCATTATGCCCTCTACCGCGTGTATCCTTCAGGAGAAGCTGGGGGTGCGAGGAATACCCTGTTTTGATCTCAGCGCCGCATGCTCTGGATGGCTTTACGGAATCACTGTGGCCAAGGGTCTTATTCTAAGCGGAGTAGGAGACAGGATTCTTGTAGTAGGTGTTGATATGCATTCACGCCTGCTTGACAAGAAAGATAAGGGCACCTTTTTTCTGTTCGGCGACGGGGCCGGGGCGACGGTAGTAGCCAGGGGAACCGACGGACATCCTGTCCGAAAGGGTATCATCACAGCCGATGCCAAGGGTATCCACATGGCTCGTCGCGATTATCCCGGGTACAGACTTCCGACAAAGGATGATGATCATTTTGTCAGACTTGACGGTTATGCGCTTTTTAGATTTGCCACCGAAAGTTTTTCATCCATAATCCGTGACACTGTGACCAAGAATGGATGGAAACCCGAGGAGGTTCGATGGGTTGTGCCGCATCAGGCAAACGGCCGCATCCTTAAAGCAGCAGCCAAAAAAAGCGGTGTATCTTTCGACCGATTCTTTTTGAACATAGATCATATGGGAAATACATCCAGTGCGAGTATTCCGCTTGCGCTGACCGAAATAGAGCGCGGGCTTCAAAAGAGTGATAAACTCGTGCTGTGTTCGGTAGGAGCCGGCATAACAGCCGCCGCAATATCCGTCGAATGGTAAACAGAACTCTTAAATTTTTCATCGCGCCCTTCTATGGAAAAAAACGCTTCAAATCAGGGGCATCGGGCACGTCTCCTGGATCGGTTTTACACAAACGGGATCAACGCTCTGGCCGATTACGAAATCGTAGAGTTGATGCTGACTTTTGCTATACCGAGAAGGGATACTAAACCGCTTGCAAAGCTGCTTATTAAGCAGTTCCATTCGTTGAACGGGTTGCTAAACGCCCCGGTAGAACTACTGGAGCAGGTTGAGGGTATAGGTAAACGCGCCGCCGCGCTGCTGGTTCTCTTTCGAGAGGTTACGGGATATTGTCTCAAAGAGCAGATGGAAAACCGCCCGGTTATTCAGCATCGAAAAGATGTAGACGACTACCTTCGACTCTATTTTGGCTTTCGCCGCGACGAATATGTCGCGGCGCTTTTTCTTGATAACGGTAACAGGGTCATAAATACGGAAGTCGTTACGGAAGGAACCGTAAATCAGTGTGCGGTGTATCCGCGAGTTATCATGGAAAAAGCACTTCGCCATGGAGCATCGGCATTTATCATAGCACACAATCACCCAGGTGGAAGTACCGAACCCTCCGATGCCGACTGGCAGATAACCGAACGACTTCACCAACTTGGTCGGTTGATGGATCTGCCGTTGCTCGATCATATAATAAGTGTACAGCAACGAGTGGTCAGCCTGAGAGAGATGCCGCGCTGGCCAAGATAGAAAAGTCCGGAAGGCCGAATAAAAAAAGACGCGCATCATATCCAGGCAGCTACGTAAATACACCTTTGATTTATACTTATGATTTACTATTTTGATATCGTAACCCGTTGTATACCTCCGGATATGTTTTCAAACCGATTTTAAATCACCAGGGACACGATTCACAATCCCTCTTCTTTTACGCGGGAGGAGTTTTCATTGAAATTCAGACCTGAATTATCCTGGGAGTTTGAACCCACCGAGCAGATCGAAGCAAGAAGCGTTCGGGCGATAAGAAATCATGTGCAACACCTCAAAGATGTTTCACCCTACTATCGTGAGGTATTGGCGGACATCGATCCTTTGGACATAAAGACTGTCGACCACATTTCCAAGCTGCCGACAACCGAAAAGGACACACTGGTAAGGCATATCGACAGGTTCTGGGCGGTATCACCGAAAAAGGTTGCCGAGACGGTTGTTACAGGCGGATCAAGCGGCAGGCCGCTGGTCTTTTTTCTTACCCCAAGCGATCTGGACCGTCTTGCTTTCAATGAGGCACTGTCTTTTCATGGGGCAGGGGTAAAAAGCAGCGATCGTGCTCAAATAATGATCAGTCTGGATGGGTTGTCGCTTGCCGGAATCGCCTACTACAGGGGTCTGACATCTCTTGGAGCTAATATCGCCCGCGTCGGGACCGCTTCCTTTCAAAAAGTAAAACATTGTCTTGATTTACTCAAGCCAACGGTTCTTATCGGTACTCCCACATATATCAGCAATTTAGCCAGGCAGCTGACACAGAGCGGGTACAGTTTGCAGCACTCATCGATACGAAAAATTTTCTGCTGTTCCGAAAACATTCGGGGCAGAGATATGACTCTTAACGAAACCGGCTCCTATATCAGGGAAGCCTTCGGTGCTGATGTGTATAGTACCTTCTGGTCCACGGAACTGATGGTAAGTTACTCTGAATGTGAAGCACGAGCGGGATGTCACAGCCATCCGGAGCTTGTCTACACTGAGATTGTGGACGAAAGCGGCAGTCCGGTGCCCGACGGCACTCCGGGGGAGCTGGTCGCCACGCCGCTTGGAGTGGAAGGAGTTCCGCTGCTTCGATATCGTACCGGCGAAATTACTTTTAAGATACCGGGAAGCTGCGAATGCGGACGCAATTCCTTGAGGATCGGTCCGATTCTCTCCCGGTCGTCACAAAAGACCTTAACTATTAAGGGCACAACTATTTACCCAGCCATGATTACATCCGTTTTAGACCAACTGGATTGTCTGGAAGACTATCTGATCGTACTGGAGGGTGATGAAGGAGTATCCGATCAGGTTACGATTCATGCCGTTACGCATCCAACTAAAGTCATTACCATTTCCGATCAACTTCGTGAAAAGGCACGGGTTTCTTTTCCTGTTTTGGTTACCAATACAGCCACAATCAAAGCCCAGAGAGGCGAGGGACGCAAAATGGTAAAGATTCTGGACAAAAGGAACCGCAAAAGATAGCCTGAAAGTGTAATGGAAGATAAAAACCAACCGATAAGTCATTCGCCCGATGCCGACAGCTGCCGGGTATGCGTAATTATTCCTACCTTTAATAATGCCGATAAACTGGGCGACATAATTGAGGGAGTGAAAGAGCATGTTGAATCCGTTATTGTCGTAAACGACGGTTCGATGGATGCAACGGAACAGGTGATATGCAGGTTTCCAGAAATTTACGCCATACTCTTCGGGGAAAATAGAGGCAAGGGCTGTGCGCTTCAGGCAGGTATGCATATGGCCCGGGCTCAGGGTTTTACACATGCGATCAGCTTTGACAGTGACGGCGGGCATGATCCCGACGACATTCCACACCTGATCGATGCAGTCAAAAAAGAACCGCAAACTTTATGGATAGGCAACAGGGTTAAAACACAGCAAAAGAACAAACGTCCATTGCCTGCTGGTCTTTTTGGGAAAGCCGGCGGTTTATGGTATCGTTTTAATACAGGTTATTCTGTTCACGATATATTCTGTGGAATGAGGGCTTATCCACTCAAAGAGCTTAAAAATCTCAAGTTACACGGGTGTCGATACGAATTCGAACAGGATGTGCTTATTCGTGCGGCCTGGAATGGAACGAGTGTAAAAGAGCTCAAAATAAACTACCTTAATGAGTCCGGGACATCCGGAGCCGGCCACTTTCATCCAATAAATGATTCGGCAAAAATCGCAGGAGTGTACGTAAAGGCCGCCCTCATTCGCGTCTTCCTGCCTGTTATGTCGTTTGAAGTTCCCGGGAATAATCTAAAACAGAAAATCGTTCATGTGGTAAAGCAAGAGTTAAAATCTCATGCTTCACCTTTAAAGGCTTCTCTTTCCCTGTCTTTGGGCGTTTTCATGGGTATTTTTCCTATTCATGGATTGCAGGTGGTTACTCTCATGGGGCTGGCAACTGTTTTTAGATTGAATCGACCGCTGTCCTTTCTGGGTGTATGTGTCTCATCACCTCCCCTTCTTCCCCTAATCATTGTCGCGGCCGTTGCGGTAGGCAAATTCATTCTCTCTCCTTCCATGCTGTCTTTGAATGCATCTGTGGGGGGACCGCCTCTGTTTCAGGGAGCCGCCGAATTTGTGGTCGGAAGCGTAATACTGGCCTTTTTCTGCTCTGTGGCAACCTTCTTCTCGGTTTTCCCGATTCTCCGTAAAATAAGCAGCTACAGGATCACGCGTTCAAAAGATTAGGTTCGATTCATCGCCCGCTGGCGGTTTATACGTAATCCAATTCGGATATCCACCAGGATAATCTACTGTTATTGAGTAAGTTGTAGTGATTATCCCCGGCATGAAGATAGGGGAAGGCAAGCAGTCGGGACAAAACCGCCTCTTTTTGCTTTTCGGAAAGTTCGCTTGCGGAAATTGCAAAGTTTTTCGAATGTTTACTTGCGCCAAGTTGTTGCATTTCAGGAACTAACGCCTCCCACGCCCTCTTTGCGTCCACTACTCTGATCATTCCGGCAGGCTCCACTCTCATGTCACAAAAGCAGTGATTCAACCGAACCGATAGAGCATCGTCATAATCGGGGTAAGGTACTGTAACATAATCTATTCCGGCGTTTTTCATGTGCGAGATTAGCAACGAAACGACTGTGGCGACATTTCCCTGTATCTCTATTATTCTTTGGGGATTAGCCCTCTCGAATGCAAGGTAAGCTTCACCATCCGGACTTTCACCGTGGACCCATTGTGCCCAGGATCTTTGAATATGATGCAGCCACTGCTCCCGAGAACGATTTACCGACGATTTGAATAGTTTGTAAATATTGATCAGTGCATCAATGGAGTCTGCGGAAACATCTTTATAGCCAACCGGGGATGAGTTGGGGAAATATCGACATAGATCCCGACAGGCAATCGTGTACAACCTCCGTGCGCTTCCACATTCCCAGCCGTAGTTTCGATACCGGAAACGATCACCGCGAAGCCAGGATAAGGTGTAACCCTCTTCTTTCAGAATGCCCTGAGCATGTTGCAGCATCCTGCTCATAATCCCCTGGTTTCGAAAAGACGGATGGACCGAAACCGAACCGATCCCTCCGACACTCAGATACGCACCACCTATCTTAAGGGTTAACGGGTAAACACCGATAACTCCTGCTAACCGGTTGTCTTTCCATGCACATATGTGCCTTTTTACCTTATCGGGCGTGTTATCGAAGATATGAGGCAGATTTTCGGCAAACCAGTGTTTCTTCTCCTTTTTGAAGCAAAGATCCAAAAAATCAAGCACTTGCGCGTATAGCTCAAGCGTACAGGGAGAGAATCGAAGAGGCATTGTTTCTGAATTTGTCATAACTGATACCTGTTCAAAGAGATAAGGCTCTTTTTTACGATCGTCGCCGGGTTGAACCCGTCTCGCAACGCGTATTAATTATCATCAGTTTTTCATTGACGCCGCATACTCGATTCACGGCTTGAGCCGAACTGATTAATATTTATAAAATCATATTCTGCAAGATGTTATAGATGAAACTATAATGCCTTTTGCCCCCAGGGAAGCAAGCTTGTCCATGACCGAGTTGATTCCTTTACGTCTGGTCATTGATTTCACCGCTACCCATCCCTTTTCGCTTAGCGGGGCTATTGTCGGTGACTCTATACCGGGAGTGATTTCGCAGGCCTGATCCAGAAGTTTTTCTTCGATATCATATTCTATCATAGCATACTCACGGGCAACGATGATTCCTTTGAGTCGATCGAGCATGATTCGTACCGGCTCCTGATTGGTTATCGACTCAGAGCGGGCGATAACAACCGCTTCCGAACGCATTATCGGATCCCCCACAGTCTTTAGCCCTGCTTCTTTCAATGTCCTGCCCGATTCAACAACATCCGCAATCGCATCTGCCACTCCCAACCGGATCGAAATCTCCACCGCTCCGTCCAGACGAACCACCTGCGCATCCACTCCGCGCCTTTTAAGGTCGTGGCGTACCAAGTTGGGATAGGATGTCGCGATTCTCATTCCTGAGAAATTCTCCGGTGCAGCCTCGCTCTCCTTTGGCAAGGCATAGTAGAAGGAGGATTTTCCAAATCCAAGAGCAAGCAGCTCCTCTACTTTGACTTCGCTGTCGGTGTAAAGGTCTCTTCCGGTGATTCCCAGATCAAGAACCCCGGTCCCGACATATACGGCGATATCGCGGGGCCGAAGGAAAAAGAATTCGATTTCGTTGGATGGATCGGATATCGCAAGTTCCCGTCCGTATCGGCGGCAACTGTAGCCGGCTTCCTTGAAAAGAGCCACGGCATCTTCTGAAAGCGATCCCTTATTAGGTAGTGCTATTTGAAGCATAAATGGTTACCTGTGGAAAAAAGGTTATAAATATCGATATACATCCTCTAGATTCAGATCGTTAGCAATCATCATGACCTGAAGATGGTACAGAAGCTGAGAGATTTCCTCGGCGGTTTTCTCACGGCCTTCGTACTCAGCGGCCATCCACACCTCACCGGCCTCCTCGATGATTTTTTTGCCGATGAAATGTTTTCCCTTTTGGAGTTCTTTGACCGTTGCGCTGTCCGGATCCTTGCGTTGGGCCTTTTCTGTCAGTTCTTTAAACAGTTGTTCGAAATTTTTCATGATACTCTGAATCGGTCTAAGGTATAAAGCCGCCCCCGGCTTGGTTTTTTGGATTGCACCTAAAATAGCATTTGGAAAAGGGCTATTTGGATACCGGGAATGATATTCCGCTTTCGCAATTGTCGTGGATGGTAATCAGGGCGTACCGATAGTTAGAAACGGCAATCAACGTTTACTCCTATTAAATGGAATCGATGAATCGAAAAGGTTGAACACTGACCACGCCGCCTCACTTATAGAGATACCATTTAAAAGTTGCGATCATTTGCCGCCGGGCTACCCTGTTGCTTTTCCCACAGGCACACCTTTTGCCACTCTTATGATGTTTCATGAACGCGCATCCTCAAAACATACCAAATTCCATTCAGCGGAAAAGGAACACTGCGATGGAGAAGATCGTGGTTCTCATTGATAACAAACCCCATCGCGAGCTGGTACACAAACAACTGAGCGCCAGGTTTGAGTTGATCACCGACTTTCCATCCAGGGCGCTGGAGCAAAATTTTGATCTTTGTATAATCGACATTCTCAATCTTGAAAGGCACAAATATCTTCTGCTTGACCGCAAAAAGAAGCAAAAACCCTCCTTTATGCCGGTTTTGGGAGTGATAGACAGAGAAGAGATCAACCAGCTTCAAGCATACCAGGGCACCCTCGTCGATGAGATCATTACCACGCCTATTCTGACCGATGAATTACAGCTTCGCGTCGACAATCTGATTCGTACGGCACTCATTTCAAAAGAGAAGAGTCAACGGATCAGATCGGGTCAGGACAAGACACAGCATTTCCTGCAACTTGTTAAAGATTCGCGGGAAATGATTTATCGTATCCATGTACCGGAAGGCAATTATGAGTATGTGAGCAGTGCGGCGGAGAATGTTTTTGGATACAAAGCCGAGGATTTCTACCAAAACCCTCTTCTATTAAAGGAGATAATCGACCCCCAGTACAGGGATTATTACAATAAGCAATGGAACAATCTGATCGAGGGTGAAGTTCCCCAAAGCTATGAGTATCCTATACGTGACAAAGAGGGACGCAGGAGATGGATAGATCAGAAAAATGTACTTGTGAAGGATAGTAACGGGCGTCTGGTCGCATTGGAAGGAATCTGTACCGACATCACAGAGCGCAGGAATGCCGAAGAGGTTCTTCGTGAGACTCTGCAATTTAACCAACGCATAACAAAACTGCTGCCGGTGGTGCTTTACATATTGGAAATCCCTCATATGCGTACAGTCTATATAAACCGTGACGTTGATCTGGCGCTGGGTTATCCACCCGAGCAGGTTAAGCAAATGCAAGGCGAGTTTATTCCAAGCATTATGCACCCCGACGATATCCCCCTTTTTAAGCAGCATATGCAGCAGATCACCACTATCCCAGACGGGGCGATTCTGGAACTTGAGTACCGTATGCGCTCGCCGGACGGAAAATGGCTTTGGTTTCTGAGCAGAGACAGTGTGTTTGAGAGGGATGAAAAAGGAATCCCTGTAAAAGTATTGGGAGCTGCCGCCGATATAACTTCACGCAAGTGTTTTGAAGAGGAGCTTAGACGAAGTGAGGAGCGTTTTCGTCATGCACAGCGTCTTTCGGGCATCGGCACCTGGGAATGGAAAATGGGCAGCCAGAAGGTCTTCTGGTCGGAGCAGTCCATACGTCTGTGGGGGTATGATCGCGATGAATTTGAGGCTACACTTGATGCGGTAAGGCGACGGATTCACCCCGATGATGTTAAACGTTGGGAAGAGGATATTCGGGCCTGTGTGGAGGATGGGAAAGAGCACAGGCTTGACTATCGTTTGCTGCTTCCCGACGGTACTGTTCGTTGGGTGGCGTCCTATGGAGATGCCGACAGGGATGAGAACGGTCAGGCCTATCGCATGGCCGGTGTGGTGATGGATATCACAGAGCGCAAGGTTTGGGAGGAAAAGCAGAAAGTCAGCCGGGAGCGCTTCCAATCTTTGATGAGTCACACCTCCGAGGGTTTTTATCTCTTCGAAATGCCCCGGCCGATACCCGTCGATCTACCTACTGATGAACAGATCAAGCTTCTTTATCAGGGCACGATAGTGGAGTGCAACGATGCCCAGGCTAGGATGTATGGATTTGATACGGCCGAGCAGGTTTTGGGAAGGCCGCTGTCGGATTTTCACGGCGGAGTGAATATTCCCGAAAACCTCGAGTTTTTGACTGGCTGGATCGAGTCCGGCTACAAAATTTCAGGTTCGGTTTCCACCGAGATCGACAAGAATGGAAACAGGATATGGTTTTCCAACAATGTAGTAGGTATAGTCGAAAATGGTAAGCTTCTTCGGGTTTGGGGATCACAGACCGATATCACCCGGATCAAGAAGGC
>CAZPHU010000026.1:26493-31282 GCA_964586285.1 uncultured Fibrobacterota bacterium
AGGCACAGGAGGCGCTTAGGGCAAGCGAGGAGAACTTTCGTACGACTCTAAACTCAATCGGGGATGCGGTGATAGCGACCGATACCCATGGGATCATCACAACGATCAATCCGGTTGCCGCTCAACTGACCGGCTGGGACGGGTCTCAGGCGGTGGGTAAGCCTTTGACCGAAGTTTTCCATATAGTCGACTCCGAGACCCGCCGATTGTCGGCAAATCCGGTCGACAGGGTATTGAGGAGCGGCAAAATAGTAGGACTGGCCAACCACACTCTTCTCATCTCCAGAACTGGCGAAGAGTTTCAGATCGCCGACTCCGGGGCGCCGATTATTGATGAGGCTAAAAAGATCAGAGGAGTGGTGTTGGTATTTCGGGATGTGACACAGGAATATTCGATGCGTGAGAAGATCTCGTCCAACGAAGAAAGATTCCGAATCATCTCCGAGCTGACCT
This sequence comes from uncultured Fibrobacterota bacterium, assembly GCA_964586285.1. Taxonomy (GTDB): domain Bacteria; phylum Fibrobacterota; class Chitinivibrionia; order Chitinivibrionales; family CAYFVL01; genus CAZPHU01. The sequence continues at coordinate 26,947 of CAZPHU010000026.1, forward strand.
CGGACTTTTCCAGCAGTTTCAAATTGATGCCCGACGGTTCCATGCAAGTGGAATGGTTTTTGGGGCCGATCGACCGCATTAGCGGCTACACGTATGAAGAGCTGTCTTCGCGGGGAGGGTTATTCGACATCATACACCCCGATGATGTGCAGGAGAGCAGGAAGAATTTCGAAAGAATCACAGACGAAGGCTACTCCTACACACATGATTTTCGCATTATAACCAAAAGTGGCGAGACGCGCTGGCTCCGGAATTTTGGTACATCCAGGAGAAACCGTCATGGCGAACTGCGTTTCTATCTGGCCACTCAGGACATCACCAACCGCAAACAGGCGGCCGAACAGCTTCGTCAAAAAGAAGAGCAGCTTCGTCTGGCTATGGAAATAGCCCGCCTGGCCTATTTTGAGTACGATATCGGTACCGGCCAGCCGCACCGCTACGGTTACCAGCGACTGCTTGGAATATCCAACAGCCTTGATCACATAAGCTCAGACAGTTTCTTCGAAAATTTTGTGTATCATGAAGATTTGCCTATGGTTATGCAGACTTTTAAACAGGTGCGCAATATTCATGAGGAGATTGATCTGGAGTTTCGCATGGTCCGTCCGGACGGCCGTCTGATATGGGTGGCATCACGGGTGAAGGCAATTCGGGAGCCGGACGGGCGGGTGAGAAATATCATCGGAGTCGCGCTGGATATTACAGAGCGCAAGCAGTCGGAAGAAGCTCTGGCTGCGGAAAAGGAACGCCTTGCGGTGACGCTTCGCTCAATCGGTGACGGTGTTATCACTACCGATATGGAGGGGCGGGTACTGATGATCAATCGGGCGGGTGAGCTACTGACTGGGTGGTCACAGGATGATGCGATGGGGAAACCTCTGCCCGATGTTTTCGATATTGCTCTGGAGAACAGTCCGCGGGAAAAGATAAATCCGGCCCAGGCGGTGCTTCAAGGCGGCAAAACCTTCATGCTTCCGGACAATACTTTCCTATGCAAGGCTGACGGGTCGGAAATCTGTATAAGCGACAGTAGTGCGCCGATTCTTGATAAAAACGGGAGAATCCTTGGGGTGGTACTGGTTTTTCGCGACATAACAGAGCGTAAAAACTATGAAAAGAATCTCCACGCTTCACTTCATCAGAAAGAAGTACTTTTGCAGGAGCTTTATCATCGAACCAAAAACAACATGCAGGTAATATCATCGCTTCTGGAGCTTCAGTCGGCATCGTCGGGAAGTGATGAAGTGGAGAGAATCGTGCGGGAGAGCAAAACCCGCATACGCACGATGTCACTGGCGCACGAGAAATTGTATAAATCCAAGAGCCTGTCTATGATTAACATGAAAGAATACATCGCCGATCTGGCGCAGCTTCTGATGGGCGGATATGGTGTGTCGCAGGAGAGAGTCAGTATATATTTTGATGTGCAGGATATCAATTTGCTGATTGATCTGGCTATTCCGGGTGGGTTAATTCTCTCTGAGTTGCTGTCGAACAGTTTCAAATATGCATTTCCCGATGGGCGCACCGGTCGAATTCAAGTCGGTCTACATAGAGAAAGTGATCACCTCATCGTCCTGACAGTTGCGGATGATGGTGTGGGTTTGCCCCGGGGGGTGGATATTACAAGAAGCAGGACTTTGGGTGTGCAACTGGTTCAGCAGATTGTAATACATCAGTTGCATGGTTTAGTAAAGGTCGAGACCGACGGGGGCGTTCGCTGGACTATTTCTTTTCGCGAAGATCTTTATTCAGAAAGGGTTTGAAGCCATGGGATCAACTCCTTCCGTGTTGATCGTCGAAGATGAGGCGATCATGGTGATGCTTCTGGAGAAACGAGTGGAAGCAAAAGGCTACTGCGTCTGCGGTACCGCATCCACTAAAACAGAAGCCGTGGAACTGGCGCTGAAACACACACCCGATTTCGTTATTCTTGATGTTCGCCTCAGTGGAGAAGGGGACGGTATTGAAGCGGCGCAGGAGATAATCAGTAAAATCGATACCCATATCATCTTTATAACAGGCTATTCGGGGGGAGAGGTAAAGAGAAGGGCCATGGAGCTTGAACCGGATGCATATCTGGTTAAGCCCTTCGAGATATCGGAGCTGCTTACCGTCATGGAAACCGCGAATTAACGCGAATGGACGCGAATGAACAAATTAGGGTCGGTTAACATTACTATACGCTTGTCCTCTTACTGATTGTGTTGGCGTAGCGTTTCCATTCCAATTTGACGGTACCGAAATTTATGAGAATTCCCAGCGGACATCCGGTGACCTTCAGATAGTTGAGCAGTTGCGCATCATCTGAGGAAGTAGTCTCATGGAAACCGCGAATTAACGCGAATGGACGCGAATGAACAAATTAGGGTCGGTTAACATTACTATACGCTTGTCCTCTTACTGATTGTGTTGGCGTAGCGTTTCCATTCCAATTTGACGGTACCGAAATTTATGAGAATTCCCAGCGGACATCCGGTGACCTTCAGATAGTTGAGCAGTTGCGCATCATCTGAGGAAGTAGTCTGGTTCACGGCTTTAATTTCGACTATAATTTTTCTGTAGCAAAAGTAATCGGCCACATATCTTTTCTGTAACACACTTCCTTTGTAATAAATTTTTAGCTGCCTTTGTCGCTCATACTCAATCTTGCGCGATCTAAACTCTATTTCCAAAGCCTCCTGATATACGGCTTCCAGAAACCCACATCCAAGCTCATTTGAAACATCCAGAGCAGCTCCAACGATAGCATAAACCTCATCTTTCAGCAACAAATCACTTCTACACCCGCTCATAAGTAACCTCCCGGCAATTTAAATGCTCTTTCTCAATTAGCGCCCATCAGCATTTTCCATTCGCGTTCATTAGCGTTCATTCGCGGTTAACATTAGCGTTCATTCGCGTTCATTAGCGGTTAACATTAGCGTTCATTAGCGTTCATTAGCGGTTAACATTAGCGGTATCAATGGCAGCGCAGACTTTTTTCGCGGTTCGTTCGCTGTAACAGTTGTCGGGCCAGTAATCGTGCATCCACCCTTTGATGAATCGATGGAAATCGGTCCAGGCGATCGGATACAATTTTCGCCAGTTTTTCTCCAGATCATCCGTATCGCCGTCAAATTCTCTCTGGGCCAGAGCTTCTCGCAGAGACTTGAAATAGTGATCCAACAGTTGCTTCTCCAGCCGCTCGGCCTCGTTGTCGTTGAAACAGCTGCTTATAAGGTATGCAACATCTTTCATGCCGCAGCCGCCGCCTACGTATTGAAAGTCCACCGCCGCCACTCGATTCCCATCACGAGAGAAACAGAAGTTGGCCAGTTTGGCATCACCGTGAACAAATGTCTGGTATGGACTCGAACTGAGCGCGGAGTCGATTGAAGAAGCTGCCTCTCTTAATATGGAGTCCTCCAGCTTCTTGAGTTCATCCGGACGTGTGGCAAGATGCCAATAGGTTCCCACTTTCCACAAACCCTCCGGGCGCTCTCCCAAAAACCTTGCATGAAAATGAGCCAGCCACTCAAGACAGAGCTTCGCATCCTTAAGCGAAGCATTTCTTTTTCTCAGCGGATATCCTGCTGCGTCCAAATCCTCCAGAATCAGCAAAACCCCCCCGTCAACCTTCGCTCCGCCAAGATAAACGGGTACCCGGCTGATTGCATCGCAGCGACTGCTCCATTTATCGTACCACTGCATTTCCACCTGATAGGAACGTACCTTTCTCTGATGTGATCGGTCGGAGGCTGCCTTGCGGTTTTTGTTCTTTTGCTTCTGCCCGGGCCATAATACGTGTTTAACTACTACAAAGGGGTGATCGGAGCCTTTCAAACTCACCCGGTATAGCTTTCCATAGCCCTCCCAGAGAGTCTGAATAACCTCAACACCGGTAATAGCCGATGCGCTCGCGGCATTTATTATAAAATTCTTAGCAGGCGGTTGTATCAAGCAAAACTCTCCTTTTCATTACATGTCCGCGAATGGACGCCAATACTGTTTTCAATTACCTAGTCCGGCAGAGCCGAACAGGTTTTTCCCGTGTTCGGCTTCTCGGATACTCGAAAAATAAAACCAGAGAACACATATACAAATAGTACAACAAAAAAGCCCTTATTTGTCGGACTTAGTCTCTAAAGTGCGGGCTTTCTTAATCGACTTCTATTAGCAATCTCACGGGGCTTTTTAAAAATATTTCCATTCATCTGTTAGAAGGCCCGTTGGCGTTTATTGGATTCTACATTTTTGTCATTGTTTTTTTAGCGTCCTTAGCGGTTTTCATTCGCGTCCATTAGCGTTCATTCGCGGTTTTTATTTTGGCGACTTCCTTACCATCAGTTGAGAC
>CAZPHU010000026.1:31382-39777 GCA_964586285.1 uncultured Fibrobacterota bacterium
CATTCGCGGTTTTTATTTTGGCGACTTCCTTACCATCAGTTGAGACTCGAAACGAGAATTTAAATACCGCACACATCGAAGGAAACTTTCGCTCAAGACCTGCCGGCTGCTTACGTCGTGTAAGCGGTTTCTTCTGCCTATCCGTTGCGAAATCAATATATAACATGTATTATTAGATATAGGCAAGTTGAAATGTTTCAAATATGCGGAAGCAAGTGAGCGTGAGTAAAAGTCATGATCAATATTTTCGAATACACCGACTATCGTAAATATCTGGCAGATTATCAGGCTATGCAGCGGGAGGTTAATCCGGCATTCTCACACCGGTACTTCGCTCAGAAAGCCGGTTTTTCTTCCACCGGTCTTTTTTCGAATATCTTAAAAGGACGTCGAAACTTAACACCTACACTTATTACCGGGTTTGCAAAAGCGATGAAACTGGGCAAAAAAGAAAAAGAATATTTCGAGTGTCTCGTGCTGTTTAATCAGGCGTGTACGCTGGATGAGAAGAATCGATACTATGAAAGAATGCTTCAGATATCTCCTTTGAAGATGGAGCTTGTCGATAAGGACAAGTACGAGTTTTATTCTCAATGGTGGCATAGTGCTATTCGGGAGTTGCTGTACTATTATAAATTCAGGGATGATTTCGCGGCATTAGCCCGCAAGCTGGATCCGCCGATTCGACCGGATCAGGCAAAGAAAGCGATTTCGACTCTGGAGAAGTTGGGAATGATCGAGCGGGATTCAGACGGCTACTATCGACAGACATCAAAGGTGATTACTACCGGTAAAGATTATGTTCGCTCGTTGCAGGTTGCCAATTTCCAGTCGGCGACCTTGCATCTGGCACGCGAATCCCTTGACCGTCATTCCAGAGAGCAACGTGATATCTCTACGCTTACCCTGACGGTTTCTCCGGAAAGTTTACGAAAAATCAGGCTTGAGATCGATGCTCTTCAGAATCGGATACTGAAAATCGTGGAGGCGGATGAGTCCGTGGACAGTGTGTATCAGGTAAATTTCCAGGTGTTTCCTCTCACTCGACAAGAAAAGGATGCGCAATGATTATGATTTACCGGATACTGATTCTTTTCATTTCGGCCGCGGCAGTTCAGTTGGGATGTTCCTCTTCGCCGGTTGCCGGAAGCGGGTCGCAGACGACCAATGGCGTCGCGGTGACAATAGGAAAAGATTCGATCTATGGGGTCGCTCAACCGGGCATGTCGGTAGAGTTGGTAGGAAAAAATTACAACCCGATTGCAGACAGCGGTTACAGGAGTGCTCTGTTTACAGGAGAGGATTCACTGTTTGCATTCGCAGGACTTGATTCGGGTGTCGAATACGGTTTGTTTGCGATCTCTTCAGATTCTACACAGGGCGTTTTCATATCGGGCTTGGTAATATCGGGTGATAACGACGGTTTTAACGCACACTATAATCTTACCCGAACAGGATCGGTTGAAGGCAGGGTTATAACTCAAAAAGAGCAACAACGCGCCTATTCCATGGTGTTCTTCATTCCCGGATCTCCATTTGCGACACGGCCGGATGATAGTTTAGTGTTTTCTTTCGATAATCTTCCTCCTGGTAATTATCGGATAAAAGCGGGATATTTTTTTGACACAGTCCAATTGCCCAGGGGTGATGAATCGGATCTTGAAATATCCATAGACAAAATTGACCCCGGAATAACAATAGAGACGGAATTTGACTTTGAATAAAACCGGCACCCCCGGAGTGCACACGGGCTTGCCTCATTAAAATTATGCAACTTAGACAGGTGGAAAATTGGAGGTAAGAATGAAAAGAAAAGCAATTATTCTGCTGTGGATAAAAATGACAGAGCAGAGGTTGCAGGCAGCAGTGTGATATTGGATTAAAAAAAAATTGTTCGATGATACAATTAGCCGCGTTAATAACAGTAACCCAATCAGGGGAGGCAACAGTGAAAAAAGCAGGTATTTTTTTAGCGGTTTTAGCGGTCGTTTTGAGTAGTTGCTCGACAAATCCGACCAGGAGTGAAGAGGGGAACAAACCCACTGAAATAGGTATGGCAAAAGCGCAAGGGGTTATGCGAGAGACCGCCCCCGCAATGGCGGCGGCGGATATGGATGCGCTGGTGGACGGAAATATTCAGTTTGCTCTGGACATGTACGATCAGATAATTTCCGGCAGCGGCATGAACCAGAAGAATACGTTTTTTTCTCCCTACAGCTTAACGGTAGCGCTTGCCATGACATTGGCCGGGGCGGAGGGAAAGACGGAGCAGCAGATGCATGATGCGCTGCGGTTTGCGCTGCAGGAGCCCGATCTGCACCGTGCGCTCAATCAACTTGACATATCCATGGAGACGGCCGCGGCAAATCAGGACAATTTGACGCTGTCAGTAGTTAATACGATATGGGGAAGGTGTCACAAGGAGTTTGAATTAACATTTCTGGATGTACTTGCTCGAAACTACGGGGCAGGATTAAACCTTCTGGATTTCGCCGGAGATCCGGAAGGCTCCCGAATCATTATTAACACCTGGGTGGAAGAACAGACAAACAGTAAAATCAAGGATCTCCTGCCGAATGGATCAATAAAGTCCTCCACGGCTCTGGTGCTTACAAATGCGATATATTTTCTGGCCGACTGGCAAATGAAATTTGATCCTGATAATACCGTTGATGCTCCTTTTTATCTTCAGGACGGCGGTACTAAAGAGGTGCCTTTAATGTCTTTGAGTTCACCGGATGAGAAACCACGTGTGTTAACCGCAATAACCCAAAAGAGCAAAGCGGTGCAGCTTCCGTACATCGGAAACCGGTTTGCGCTGCTTGCTATTCTACCCAAAAACGGTACTTTGGCGGAATATGAACAGGGGTTTGATGCGGCCGAGCTTGATGAGATTGTGAATGCGCTTGATTCAAACGAGATAGAGGTCAAGATTCCTCGATTTACCTTTGGTACTCCAAGCATCCAGGTCAATGACGCTCTCATTGCCTTGGGTATGGAGGATGCATTTTCGAGTGAATCCGATTTTTCCGGTATCGACGGGACCAGGAATCTGGCCATAAGTAATGTTTTCCACAAGGCGTTTATCTCTGTTGATGAGAAAGGTGCCGAAGCTGCGGCGGCAACCGCTGTGGTAATTGTTGATAGATCTGCTATGGTAGACCCGAACTTTATTGCCGACAGACCCTTTATCTACCTTATAAGGGATTGTGAAACGGGGGCTGTATTGTTTATGGGACGAGTCATGGATCCGACCGACGAAGGTGAATAAATAGAATCTATTTTGAAGCGGGCGGATAGATACAAAGATTTGTGCAATGTCTCGGAGATGGGAAACTTGAGGCCCGGGATTGCACAAATCTGATACATTAAAGAAAATAGTGTAGCTAATGTAAACAGGACTTTAGGAGCTTAAGAAAGGAGGCGGCGATGAGAAAGGCATGTATTTTTGCGGTAGTAGTATCGATTGCCGTGGTTTTGAGCAATTGTTCGTCTAATCCATCCAGCAGCGAAAACGAGAAGGGGCCCATGTTTTCTACCGCGAAAGCGCGGGGAGTTGCTCGTCAGGTAAATCCTTCTGTATCCGATGCAGATGTGGCGGCTTTGGTCGAAAGCAACAACAGATTTTCCTTTGATCTGTATAATCAATTGATTGCCGAAGCGCAATATCAGGACCGGAACATGTTTCTATCACCTTACAGCATATCGGCTGCATTGGCCATGACAATGGCCGGTGCCGAAGGTGAGACCAAAACACAGATGCATGATGCTCTGCGGTTTGCAATCGAGGAGCCGGATTTACATCGCGCCTTCAATCATCTGGATCTGGAGATGGAAGATGCGGCCGGCAGTAGTGAAAATATTCGCCTGTCGATGGTAAATTCGCTGTGGGGGCAGTATGATAAAGAGTTCCAGCTTACCTTTTTGGATGTTTTGGCCGAAAACTACGGAGCGGGAATGAATCTTGTTGACTTTCGCAATGCGACGGAACCAACGCGAGTGATGATAAATCAATGGGTAGAGTCTCAGACAAATGATAAAATTAAAGACCTGCTTCCCCCCGGCAGCATAAACAGTCAAACACCATTGGTGCTGACTAATGCGATCTACTTCCTTGCCGACTGGCTAATGCAGTTTGATCCCGAATTTACCCGCAAAAGTATTTTCACACGAACCGACGGAAGCTACGTTGAGGCTCAGCTTATGTCCTTGTGTGATGATCATGAAGAAGTGAAGGTGCTTAAGGCTTCTGTCGAAAATTGTCAGGCTGTTGAGCTGCCTTATGTGGGAGATCGTTTCTCTATGCTTGCGGTAATGCCGATACAGGGAGATTTGCCGTATTTAGAGCAGAATTTCTCGGTTGAAAAACTGCAGACGATAGTGTCAAATCTTGATACTGCCGAGATAATCGTCAAACTTCCCCGCTTTTCTTTCGGAACCCCGAGTATCAAATTGAAACAGATCCTTATCAGCCTCGGGATGGGTAAAGCGTTCAGTAACAGTGCCGACTTCTCCGGTATCGACGGCGTTGGACAGATGTGTATCGATGAAGTGTATCATAAAGCCTTTATAGCAGTGGATGAACAGGGGACGGAAGCTGCCGCCGCGACTGCGGTCGTTATGAGACCGACCTCCATACCGGTTAATCCAAACCCCAACTTCATTGCCGATCGACCGTTTATGTATTTTATTCGCGACAGAATAACCGGGGCGGTTCTTTTCATGGGTCGCGTGATGGATCCGACAGATGAGGGAGAATAGTACTGTTTAATTGTAAGAACAGGTGCGGCAGTTCAAGATGAACGGTGGACTGCCGTCACCGATATCAGGAAAGCTTTTCTGGTCAGGAAAACCTCATCTAAGGCTTTTTATTCTCGATAAAATTATTTGTGACAAAATCTTTGTCGCGGTTTTATCTGTAAGTGTAAAGGTTATGTTTACAGCCGGGAGATAGCAAATCTATGAAAATTCATTTAAATACAGGCATCCGGATTGTTGCACTGTTGTTAATTTTAACACCTGTTTTAAAGGCACAGGTGGTACCGTCAATAGAAATACAGTACGAGCCCATAACCTCCGTCGGGGAGCCGATTACCGCACGTATCGAGGGCAAACACCTGGATATTATGCATGCGATAAGCTGTACGCTTTGGGTGGATACCACGATTCTGGATGAAGGGAATGCGACCATATCCTCTTCTCTGAATAGAGTTAACGTATCGGCCGGTTTTGGTTCAACAACCGATACGATTGTATTTACCTCGACACTGATAAACTCAGACGAAAGTATCTCTTCGGCCACGCTTGGGCTTATTCATTTTCCGAATCCGGTAACCTCAGCTGATTATTCGTTTGCGTTGCGTATAATCGGCGCATCCATGGAGACGAAATCCGGAGAGACTATCGCAATTCTTATCGGGCCGTCGGATGTAGAGTTTTCAGAGAGAAAACGAGGCAACTCTTCAGGGATACACATTAATTACGCGGGAAATAAAAATCCCGTTTTGTATGATATAAGAGGACGTTGCCTGGGCCCGGCCATGCAGACAAATCGCAGGGCGGGAGCATTCACGAACATGCATGGTAAGTCGATACAGGCATGCCAGGTCCTTATCCGACGATAGCCGCTAAACGGTCCAGCATACAATTGTAAAGAAAGCCGAGCCCCGTCATCACTAAGCAGGCTTTTCTGTAGTGGATCATTTGCATTGTTGCCTTGGCCCCGATCTAATCCGTTAAACGGGCTCTTTCATACAACAGTATTCTTATTCGATCATATTCTTCATTTTTAATCGAAGGCCTGATTGTCTGAATTGAGCGCATGCCGTCGCGATTAGAGCATCTCGAAAAAATGTTATATTAAGCATGATATTTGCTATGTTTCGGGAATCACATCAAAGGAGGTAAACGGCGATTTTGAAATATGTGATGATTATCGGTTCACTTAGACCCTAAACCCAAGGAGTTTGCGTATGGCCCAAGAGCAAAAGCCCGGTTGCGCCCGACCAACGGGAGGACCGGTTGGTGAAAAACCTAAACAGAAGCAAAAAACGGAAGAAATTCAGGAAAAGGAGAAGCAGTCTATGATAATGGTTGGAAAAAAAGCACCTGATTTTACCGCTCCCGCCTATCACAAGGGGCAATTTAGCAGTGTAAAGTTGTCGGATTATCTCGGAAAGTGGGTAGTTTTATGCTGCTACCCCGGTGATTTTACGTTTGTCTGAGCGACAGAAATCTCTGCGGTCGCAGAGAAGTATCCTGAGTTCCAGAAACTTGGTGTAGAAGTTCTTTCGATGAGTGTAGACAGCATGTTTGTCCATAAGATGTGGAATGATATGGAACTGTCTAAGATGGTAGAGGGTGGGGTTCCGTTTCCGATGCTGTCGGACGGCGGCGGCAAAGTCGGTTCTGTATATGGAATCTACGATGAAGATGCCGGTGTTGAGACCCGAGGAAGGTTTATCATAGATCCGGATGGAATCGTGCAGGGTTATGAAGTACTGACTCCTCCGGTAGGAAGAAATGTAGGAGAAACGCTTCGTCAACTACAGGCTTTTCAGCTGGTGCGCAAGACAAAAGGCGCCGAAGCTACACCCTCGGGATGGAAACCGGGGAAAATGACCCTCAAACCGGGTCCCGATCTGGTCGGGAAAGTTTGGGAGGTCTGGAAAACCGATAACGCCTTCGACTAGGCGATATTTTGGTGCAGAGGCGTACAGACGGGTACGCCTCTGATAACTTGTGCTGCTAAATATTCCCATTTCGGAAAGTTTTTGCTAAAGGGAAAACTTCTTGCGATACTGTATCGGAGAGACGTTAACTTTCTCCGTGAAGCGGGTAGAAAAATACGAGGAGTTTGAGAATCCGCACTCCATGGCGATTTCGGTGAGATTTAAAGAAGAGGCTTTTATCAGGCGTTTGGCTTTTTCTATACGAAGGTCGTTTAGATACTCCATGGGCGGCATGGATATAAACTGCCTGAACTTGCGTGTGAAATGCGAGGGAGACATCGAAACATATTCGGCCATATCCTTGAGAGTAATCTTTTTTTCCAGGTTCTCGATAAGATACGATATAAGATTGTTAAACTCCATAGTCACATCCGATCGCGATCCCGCAGGCGAAAAATCGAGGCAGGTTCTTATGCAGGCGTGCACGATCGCGGTCTTATAGGACTCAAGCACTGAATTTCGTCCCGAGAGGTTGGCTGAAAACTCTGTCATAAACATCTTGAGCAGATGCATCAGGGAGGAATCGGCCACATAAAAACTCACCTTAAATTCGGGTACTTCCCCCGCGGTGTATTCGGCCAAAACTCTCTCCAAAAGAACGGGTGATACCACGATCGCGCAGTAGGAGTTGAACCCCTCGTTTTGTATCTCCTGATGAGCTACACCCGGTGATATGGCGCAGAAATTTTTTGGAGGATTTGCCTGAATTACTTTTTTCTCATAAAGGATTTCAGGGCCGCTACCGCTATGATATATAAAGGAATAGGACGGATGTGAATGATTGGGCATAATCGCATAGTCACAATACCCGGCAACAGGAATAAAGAGCCCGAAATCGGGCATCACATAATATTCGATATTCCGAATCAGGGTTTGAACCATCTTGTCGGTAAAGGTGCCCACCAGATCCTCTATCCATTGAAGGTGAAGATCATTAATTTCGTTCGTGTGGTATTTCATTTTTTTAGTTTCTGTTCAGAAAAGCTCTTCTAAGGCTGCATCTATGTTGCTCTCCGAGTATTCTGTTTATTCTCTCGGATCCAAAAAATATTTCGTCGGTTAGTACATGCGTCGCGATTGCTCAAATCAGCTTTAAAGAAAATAGTATTTCGGCATACCCTCTCTTTACTCGCTTTTACATCTTCTGAACAGTAACTTTTGTCCGCTGACAGCTGCCCTTAACCCCTCACCTGCATAGTTTCCTCTACCTGACCGTCCCATCAAAGCAGAAGAATCGGGGATCAAGGATAAAAAACCAGGAACAAAGAAAGGAATAACGGGATAAGAGCGGCCTTTTATGCATTCAATAACGCCTTCCCTCATAATCTCGCCTTTTCTCATATATATCTTGCCTCCGTCTCTGTTGAAGCTGATATTATACGAGCAGCGATTGCATGTTCCTATATAACGATTGTCTAATTATATATGAGGTTTGCTGTATTCGCATAAATCTTTGATATTATACGCAGATATATTGCCGTTTTCTTGCAGGTGTTGCCTCTTTAGCGTCCGTGTAAGTGTTGGTTTTAAACTCTTTGGGTCTGCTTCTTGGGGTGATTGTGTGTTTTGGGGTGAAAATCACTGCACTTAGATGATTTCATAATGATTATTAAGCTCCGGAAACGAAGATTTGGCGAGCTTGTTGTCTGAAAGAGGCAGTTTTT
>CAZPHU010000027.1:0-38260 GCA_964586285.1 uncultured Fibrobacterota bacterium
TCCGGGTCAAAACACGGGACGATTTGGCCCGGTTGCCGTTTTTCCGGGTCAAAACACGGGACGATTTGGCCCGGTTGCCGTTTTTCCGGGTCAAAACGCGGGGCGATTTGGCCCGGTTGCCGTTTTTCCGGGTCAAAACACGGGCGATCAGGTATTTTTAACATCGGATCAACCTTTGCTGGAGAAGTTTACCATTCAGGCGGCAATTGAGATTATTCGTTCCATCCGGCGGGATTTGAAGGTGATGGTGGGTATATCGCACCCTTTGGTCGAGTTGGTTGAATTCTTCAGGCAAACTGGTACAGAAAAGATACGGGCTGTTCATTCTGCCGATGAGGTAAACGCACCGGGACCATACAGAAAAAAGTTCGATATGTCAAACAGCATAGCCGTGAACCGCTCTATTTGTCCCGCGCTGCATATTGATGCCGGCGATCCGTTTGTCCTGTCCGTATGCGAAGAACGCAACAACAGGCTGATACTTGTTGATGCGCAATTTTAAAAAATGAATATCAGAGTAACTTCGAACCCTTGTTCCTACCGGCGCGGTGTAAATGACGATTGTTAAAACCTGGAAACTGTTTTTAGACTACCTGACTCGATTGAAACCAGAGGAAATCGTACTATTGAGCTTCGGGGCCGGCATTGCAGTCGGTGCACTCATCCTGTGGCTGCCGATCTCGCATATCGGTACGGTAGGGCTGTCGGAGGCTTTCTTTACGGCAGCTTCCGCGGTGTGTGTCACTGGGCTTGTCGTAGTCGATACGGGCCGGGATTTTACCCTGTTTGGTCAGTGTGTCATAATGCTTCTGATCCAGCTTGGGGGGCTGGGGGTGATGACCTTCGCTGCGTTGGCCTTTGATCTCTTAGGCAAGAGACTGCCACTCAACGGCCAGGAGGCGATGACCAGTGAGCTGGTTCAAGAAGAGCTGAGGCGCGGATACGGTATCCACTTTCGCCGGATGCTTCGGCTGGTGCTTCTGTTCGAGGCGCTGGGCGCACTCATGCTGTTTATCGGCTTTCTCCCGAGTCACCAATTACTTTACAGCGGGTATACGGCAATTTTTCATTCGATTTCCGCATTCTGTAATGCCGGATTTTCCCTCTATTCCGACAGCCTCATACCTTTCAGGGATAATCCGATAATCATTCCGACCATATCTCTTCTGATTGTGATCGGGGGAATCGGACATCCGGTGATTTTCGATTTGTATAAAACGATTCGGCTTTCCGGGCAAGACCACAAACCTTTGTGGAAAAAACTAAACGTTCATACCCGCATAACCATTCTTATGACGTTTTTCCTTCTGGCCGCAGGATTTGTACTGCTTCTTTTCACCGGTTTTGCTCTGCCGGGGATAAACTGGGGTGCGGCCGTGTTTCAGTCGGTAACTGCCCGTACGGCCGGATTCAATACGGTCATAATCGGCAACCTTCCGTCGGCTTCTTTGCTGGTGATAATCGCATTGATGTTTATCGGCGGGTCTCCCGGCTCCTGTGCCGGCGGGATAAAGACGACAACCCTTGTGCTTTGGATAGGCCAGCTTTGGAGCACACTTAAAGGCAAGACACAAGTGGTGATTCAGGGACGGTGGATGCCCGAGACGCTTGTGCGACGCTCATCTACGATCATAAGTATCGCTATTATCTGGAATGTGGTGGGTATATTCATCCTCTCTATAACCGAGAGCGGTTCGCCCGCGGGGTTGCATGATATCTTCTTCGAGCAAATCTCCGCGTTTGCAACCGTCGGGCTGTCCACGGGCTTAACCACCGAGCTAAGCGAAATGGGAAGGCTTTGGATAATCGCTACCATGTTTATCGGCAGAACCGGGCCGCTTACCGGGGTGTTGTTGCTTCTGAGAAAACGACCGGTGGATATACGCTATCCCGAAGGAAAGGTGATGATTGGATGAGAAACGAAAGAAGACATGTGTGTATTGTCGGGTTGGGTTTTTTTGGTGCGGGGCTTGCGCGATCGCTTGCCAAAAATGCCGAGGTGCTTGCTGTCGATAACGATATCGATCGCGTCAATGCGATTTCGGAGCAGGTACAGCGGGCTTTATGTATCGATGTAAAAAACTTTTCCGCGCTGTCGACAGCGGTCACTGCAAAGTTTGACGAAGCGATAGTGAGTATCGGCGAGGATCTTGAGGCAAGTATCTTATGCACCCTTTACCTAAAACGCATCGGCATAAAAACTATACGCGCGAAAGCAAGCAGCGAGGAGCATGCGGAGATTTTGCAGTCAGTCGGTGCCACCCAGGTGATCTTCCCCGAGCTTGAAACCGCCGAGCGCCTGGCGATGAAAATAAGAAATCCAAACCTCCTGGATTTTATTCCCATCACCGAAGGGTATCTGATTATGGATATAAACGCACCCAAAGAGTTTTACAACAGGACTCTGGAAAGCCTTCATGTCCGCAACCGCTTCGGCGTATTTGTGATTGCAATCAAGAAAAACAGGGGAAAGGATTTCATTTTACTTCCGGGGCCCGATTATACCGTCGAGGAGCAGGATATGCTTGTTGTCATAGGACATGAGGAGGATGCATCCAAACTTCAAGAACTGGATACGCAGATTTGATTTACCGGACTGAATGATGCGGTCTGGATGCATCCGCTCAGGGCCACGAGATTGCAAGCCACAGCGAAACCCATGCACAGACCGGGTAATGATTTGTATTTTGGGCACGGGAATGCGGATATTGCTTTAATCAGAACCGTATCAGCGTCACCCGGTATCCTCCCGATGATGTGGCTTTAGCTTGTCAAGCATATGGGGCTTGGGATCGAAAATGCGCCAATCGTGCTTGCCCGCATACGAACGCAGGCGTTTGTCGGGGTTAACCGCCACAGGCGTCTCCACTGCATTCATGACGAATCGGTCGGAATAAATATTGGCATAAAGAGTGGTATGGTTCTGGTCGAAATGAAAACGATGCCTAAGATCCCTTAAAACCTCCAGCTTGCCCACTCCGTAGGGGATTATCCCCTTTATGCGCCCCGTGTATCGACCGTCTCTGGTTTCAAGCTCCGCGGCCTTGTAGCCGTCCATGTTAAGCCTGCGGTAAAAACAGTCGGCAACGATATCCAGAGTGCCGGTCAATAAAAGGAGCAGATCCCCCTTTCGCCGATGCTTCTCGATAACCTCATGCATCGCCGGAAAAATCATCCGATCGATTCGAGAATCGAAATACCTGTTGGCAATATCCTTTAGTTTCTTAACCTTTTTATTTCTCAGGTAGCGTTTGTTTCCGCGTATCATCTTGTGCAAATTACCCCCTGCCGTCCAAAGGGCTGCTCCCATCTGAAGCAGATTAAACGGTGTCAGGCCGCCGCTGTGAAGGAGGTGAAAGAAAAAGGTCTTCTCGGCACTGGTATGCGGTATGAGTGTCCCGTCAAGATCGAAAATGGCCGCTCTTTGTAAAGAATCGTTCATGAAAATGCTCCTAGCATATGACTTTGAGACAACGCGGCTTGTCCTCGATCGTTACCGGAGAGCAGCCGCCGAATTCACCGTCTAAATGTATGGGTGTATGACCGTGGACGGTCATTCGTCTTATCTGATGATACTCTACCTGTCCGTACTTGACTAATGTCCCCCGCCTCAATCCCCACAAGTATCTTATAAGCTGCCCGATACCTTTTCTTTTGAAGATAAACAAATCCAGCTTCCCGTCGTCCAATTCGGCATCGGGAGAGACAATCGAATGAACACCGTAATATTTACCGTTGGCCAGCAGGGCCAGATACCCCCGATGTATGCGAGGATCGTCGTCCAGGGATATCTTTATGGAATGAAAGGGATAGGTAAAGACATTTATAATTCCTCCTACTATAAAAGATGCCGCTCCCAACACCTTCTTTAGTTTGCTTCCGGCGCTTCGGATAACCTGAGCATCAAACCCAAAACCCATCACCGTGGTGAAATACTTGCCGTTTACCTTGCCAAGATCTATGCGGCGAGACTTTCCATCCGCAATCAGCAGGCAGGAAGAGCGAAGAGAAAGCGGAATGCCCATCTGAACCGCAAAGAGGTTGATGGTACCCACCGGGATTACCGCCATGGCAGTATTGCTTCCGACAAGTCCGTTGGCAACGGAGTTTATGCTCCCGTCACCACCCACCGCAATCACCAGCGAAACACCCTCGGCCGCACTTCTTGCAGCCAGCCTTGTCGCATCTTCGGCGGATTTGCTGAAAATGATTTCGGGATAGATGTCAAACTCCGCAAGATAGAGGCGAATTTTGTCTACATACATCTGTATGTTGGAGTACCTGTCAGTTGTTCGCTGCTTGACGGAAAGAATTCTCATCATCAGTTTGGGCATCTGCATACCCTGTCCGGCATGCGGGTTTACGATCATTCTTATACTGCGGTAGCGATTATTCTTCGGGGCTTTGATAAGTTTTTCGGCATAGCGCAGTTTTTCCTTTGAACTTGGGACTAAGCAGTATCTTGCATTCCTCACAGGCAAAACTCTCTCGGAGGGTGCAGGTTGTAAAAGCCTGTTGTGAAGCGATGCCAGCGCATTCGTTATGGTGTTTGATCCCAGAAAATGAGGAGCTTCAGAACGAAGCTCGCGGGTTCTTAGAATTGTGGAAATGATAAACTTCTTTTCTCTCACAAAAACCGGCAAACCCGCGTAATACTTTTTTCCTCTATGATCTACCTTCTGGAAATCGCACTCATTATGCCCGGCGCCGATTCCGGGTATGACCATATCGGCATCGATACGTTGAGCCTTGGAGATAAACGAATCGATATCCGGGGAGGACAGAAAAACACAATCGGAGCACAAAACGATCAGCGGTTGTTGGATATCATCGGAGATCGAATCTTCACCAGGCACCAGTTGACGAAGTGTCGCCTTATTCAGAGCAATACGCCTGTCTATGTACCGCCTGCAAACAAGATCATCGATTTGATCGGGGCCGACAACTATGATTGTGCTTACGAGTCTCGATTCCCTCAGCGACTTGACCACATACTCCAGCAGCGGCCTTCCATGAAGAGCAACCAGCCCCGCATTGGTCTGCTCGTGCCCCTTTATTCTGCTCATATGTGCGGACATGACGACCGCGGATACACTTTCGGGATTTCTTTTTTTATGCATAATCGATGAGAATATCAAAAATTATGCCGGCATGATTAGACTCAGACTGTGCATGTTTTTTGCTCATGGTATACCCTATTCTTTCTATTCTCAACTCTTAAAAGGAAGTATGCCATGAGTGAGCACGTTTACAGGAAGATTGAAATCACGGGATCATCTAAAACCGGTGTCGAGGATGCGATCAAAAACGCAATCGGGCGGGCATCCAAATCGATACGCAACATGCGGTGGTTTGAAGTCAGTGAGCTGAGGGGTGAGATTGAAAACCAGCAGGTCGGCTACTGGCAGGTAACCATCAAGATAGGCTTTGATCTAAAAGATTAAACCCATTTTTTTCTTTCCAGCGGTTCACTGTCTGAAATGAGTTGCACCTTGGTTTGGGAGGTGCAGCTGTTTTTTTTTCGCCTCAAATCCATACTGCGGCTTGAAGCCGAATATTTCAAAAAAAAGAACTAAAAGCGAGTTGGTGGCACGTCTTTTGATCCGTTTACCGGTGAATATACGGTAGGAGCAGGGCTTTTAAAGGCTACAGTGCCACAGGTTAATAAATAAAGGAAGAGAAACATGACAAACTCAGACATGTCGGTAAAGCGGTCAACAACCCAGGACCCTCAGACGGTTCTTGAGTTGTACGATCGTGCATATGAGTTTCACTATGAAAAAAAACGTCCGGCCAGGGCGGCCAGAATCTACCGGGAGATTATCAGGAATTTTCCATCATCAAACGAGTGTGCCTATGCCGCCATACAGTTGGAGAAGCTGGCTGCCGCAAAAGTACTTAAGCGCGTATCGGTAGACGCAAAGCCGCGCGTGCCGGCTTGGATCATTGCACTTCTGCTGTTCAACTTACTCGTAACCCTGCTTGTCACGGCTGCTTTTTTCATGTACATCAGCACCGATATAAAATCTATCATTCCTGCGATCGGCATCCGGGGGCAAGAACCTTCGGCCTCCTCCTTTGTAAAGCAGGAGAGTGAGGCTGGTCGAGGCGCCGGGGTCGTATCGTATAAACTGTCTGATGCGGCCGATGCCTGGGGGCAACAAGACAAACTTTTAGCAATAAGCAAGTCTGCAGGCAAAAGAGTGCTTTGGGACAGGAAAAACCAAAAAGTGGTGTATTTAGCGGACCTGGATTTCAAGGAGCAACCCTCGTGGTATAAATACGGTCTGAAAAGCCGGGAGGCGGGCGATCCGGGTGTTGGTGAAAAAAATGCTGAGTTTAGAGATGTTTCGCTCAAGGCTGGGTTTAAGAGCAGATGAAGGTGATGAAAGATATAAAAAGAATGGTTTTGAGCGGCTATGTTCTTGATGCGGCCGGGCGGTGGGTTCCTTTGAAGCAGGCCGTCGCTTCTTCGCGTCAAACGGCCGAGCATCTGACCCGGGGGAATGTTTTTGACGGAAAACGCTGGCTTTCCATTGCAGAGTACAGAAAAACCCTGGAAACCGGGGAAGGTGCTCAACCTCAGACAGGAATGGAACAAAACGATACTTCCATCAGCCTCTCGGATGAGCGAATGGAGTTTAAAACCGATGACATTTCCGGGGGTGTTGTCCAGATACTCCTGGCGGGGTTTATCGATCAGAAAAACGTGCACATTTTAAAGCAGGGTGTGGAGGAGTGTATAATCGGTGGGCGGCTGTTGTTGCTGGTGAACATGACCCACACGCGCCATATGAGCAGCGCCGGCTGGGGGGTGTTGTCGGCGATTCTCCCGGGGCTTCGAAAGCGCGGGGGGGAGTTGGTGGTGTATGGGATGAGACCCGCGGTTTATGAGGAATTTGTGGGCATGCAGTTTGACAAGGTATTCAAAATGTGCGAAACAAAAGATCAAGCCCTTCATGTTCTAAGGGAGGTTTCGAGGCAATCGGCCGGTGGCACGGAAATTGAACAGGATAATCTTACAAGGGAAGAAATCATTAGAAAGCTGGTGGCCCAAAATCCCCGGCTGTCAACGGGGAGCCTGAGAAAAATCTTTATCGATCACAGTGACGGGGCGGCAAAGACAGGTTTTTTCTCGTTTCGTCGAATATTGCGGGAAATGGATTTGGATACAAAAGAAAAAAGAGAACGCTTCAGCAGATCATGGTAAAAATAAGTGATCAAGTAAAAGGGAAGGGGAGGTAGCATGAAAATGGCATTTACCGGGAGATTTATCAGCCCAATAATATTAGGAATCGTGTTGAGCGTTGCCTCGGCACAGGAAAACGGAGATTTGACTCAGAACGATGTTCACCGCTTTACACCCGGCAACGGAGTGATCGTGAAGGTTTATCCCGACACACTCTTTTTAAACGGCACTTATCCTATCGACAGTGACGGGTATGCGGATCTGCCTCTTGTAGGAATGGTAAAAGTCACGGACAAGACCGATGATCAGCTGTCGGAACAGCTTTTGTCAACCTACGTCGAGTATCTGCGCTATCCGTACGTGCAGACTCGGCCCGCCATACGGGTAAGTTTACTTGGAGGGTTTGAAAGTCCCGGTATGTACTATGTCGATCCCAGATCGTCTGTTTTTGACGTGCTTCAGATCGCCGGGGGTCCGCAGCGCCCCGACGGTATCCGTAAGCTTCGCTGGGAAAGAGACAACAGGGTGATAAACGCCAACATGGCTCCTTTTGTTCAAAGCGGTCAGTCACTTTATCAAATCGGGTTTAGATCAGGTGACCAGATATGGGTGACCAGAAACCCCAGGAGAGAGGGCTGGGAGGTTTTTACCAGTGATATCGTACCGGTGATCAGTATCATGATTTCGACAATCGCAACGGTTATTACAATTTCGCAGATAGATTAAAGAGTAAGCACATCCGATTTACTCTATTCATACTGGAGGACAGGTATTATGGCGACTCATTATAGAAGGTTAACGACACAAGGGAATAAAAAGTCGTTCCGGGAAACGGACTGGGGCTATTATCTGAGCCATTACGCGGGACTTGTGTGGAGGAAAAAATGGTTTATTCTCAGCATCGCACCGGTTATCACGGGAGCCTGGATGTTGTATTTGCTGGAGTTTGGAGGGATGAAGCAGGAGCTGGAAGCGGAAGTGATTCTGGGAATAGAGAATATGGAGAACGCAGGACCGGTTCAAGGTGCGGGATCGGCGGTATACGGCAAAATCGAATTGCTTACAAGCAGGGCCTTTGTCGGGGATGTGGTCGATAAACTGGGGCTTCGTCTGATGACGGGGGACAAACCGCGTGCTTCACTGTTCGATTCGGTCAGCATCGATACGCAGGCTGTCAATGGAAGGTATGAGCTGGATATCCACGGGGTAAATAAGCAAAATTTCAAGCTGTTGCTGAGCAACAAGAGGCTTGGGCTGGACAAAAAAGTTCTCGACAGCGGCTCCGTTGCTTCACTTGACACTTTGAGGCTTCCGGGGCTTTTCGCTGCTTTATCAAGACAGTACCTTCAGGACCCGCACGATTTTTCATTTTCGGTTGTAGACAAGAAGTCCGCGGTCGACTGGATCGTAAACAGTACGTCCATAGATCGATCGACTCTTGAGCAGGGTTTTACAAAGGTAACGTTTGTCGGCCGAGACTATGAACTGATAGCCAAAGTGTTAAACACGATGGTGAATAATTTTGTGCATCGGAATCTGATGTTCAGAAAACGCAAGACCGAAGAGATGCTTGTGATTTTAGACAAACAGCTGGAAAGTGCGACTTCACAGCTTAATAAAGCCGAGCAGCGGCTTAAGAGTTTCAGGGAGCACAATCCGACCGTGGGAATGGGGGAAATTGCCTCCGAAACGGTCACCGACGCCATGGGTCTGGATGTGGCAAACATACAGACCAAAATGACTATCGAGGATGCGCAGATAATGTCGAGGCAGTTAAGGAGTGCGGGTAAAGACGAGCGGCCGTTGGTGATCAGGCAGGTGATCTCGTTTCTAAACGCCCAGAACGTGGGAGCGGCGCCTGCGATGATGGACGAATACGACCAGATCTCCTCCCGGCTAAGCGAGCTTGAGGTCAACTACCCCAAGCGCCATCCCATAATAGAGGAGCAGGTAGACAAGATACTTAAATTGGGTAAGAAGGCATCGGCCTCTCTTGAGGAGTTTATTCAGAAGCAGCAAAAGATTATCAACAACAATCAGGGCAGGGTTGCCCAGATAACCGGACGTCTGCGCGGACTTCCCCAAAAGGAGATGCGTCTGGCCGAGCTCAATCGTCAGAGAGAAATAGCGGCCGAAATCCACTCCACGCTTCAGACCCGATTTAACCAGGCGAGAATCGCCAACGTAATCGAGGTTCCGGATGTGTACGTGATGGATCATGCGCTTCCGCCCCAGCCGCCCCCGGATTCGGTAACATTTCTTTTGAAGCTGCTGCTTGGAGCGGCTTTGGGAATGGTGGCCGGGCTTGGGCCTGTGGTTCTGATGGACTTTACAGACAAGACCGCCCGTTCAGAACCGGAGTTGATGCATCTTATTCATCATCCGGTACTTGAGACGGTGCCGAAGATCGATATAAACGAAAAAGATACCAAAACGACAACGGAGCAGATAGGAGTTGACAAACGGCTGACCACGACCGATTACGCACCTCATTACGTAAATGAGTTGTACCGGTCGTTAAGAACAAAACTCCTGCTTACCTTCAGGGGAAACAAAACAAAGACCTTAGTGGTGTCCTCTCTGAACATGGGTGAGGGTAAGTCCTTGACAGCCGCAAATATCGCGGTTACCATGGCACAGCAGCAGTTGTCGACCGTTCTCATAGACGGGGATCTGCGCAGGGGAGTACAGCACAACACCTTTGCCCTGCACAAGATTCCGGGCGTAACCAATTTGCTTCTGCCGGGCGAGGCGATAACAGAACAGACGGTCAATGCCGTGCTTCAGCAGACGCATGTGCCGAACCTGAAACTTTTGTCCTGCGGGCAGAACATGCCTAATCCACTGGAGCTGATAAGCAGTTCCAGGTTCGAAAACATGCTAAACTTGCTCAAGAGGCTCTATGATGTGGTGGTCATCGACAGTCCGCCCCTTGCGGTGGCCTCCGACGGCGTGGTGCTGAGCGGAATGATGGACAAGACGCTGATCGTAGTGGAAGCGGGAAAAACAAACGTTATCGATCTGAGAAACAAAATCGATGAGTATCCGGGCTTTGATGAAAAGATCGCCGGGGTACTGCTAAACCAGGCGCCAATCGACAGAAGACTGAGGTACTACAAGTATTCAAACTATAACTACTGATGTAGTATCGGGGCAGATGTAACGGAAATGTAAAGGAACGGGATTATGTGCGGGATCGCGGGAATATACAAGCCTCAAAACCTCTCGGATACGGATAAAAATGCAATCGTATCGATGACCTCCATGTTGTCGCATCGGGGGCCCGATGATACGGGGTTTTATCACGATCGGTTTACGGCACTTGGGCACAGGCGCCTGAGTATCATAGATATCCAGGGTGGCAAGCAGCCCATGCATAACGAGGACAAAACGGTGTGGGTTGTTTTCAACGGAGAAATCTTCAATTATCTGGAGCTGATGGATCTTCTGAAAAAGAAAGGACATCGTTTCTCTACCCGCAGTGACACGGAGGTGCTGGTGCACCTGTATGAAGAGTATGGGACGGATTTCCTTAGCCACTTGAATGGGCAGTTTGCCCTTGCTCTGTGGGATACCGGGCAGCAGAGTTTGATTCTGGCCCGTGACAGGATGGGCATTCGCCCGCTTTATTACGCACATGTTCCAGACAAGGGCCTGGTGTTTGCTTCTGAGATGAAAGGGGTAATGGCTCATCCGGCGGTCGAATCCGAAATCGACACCATTGGTCTTGAGCAGATCTTTACGATGTGGGTAAGTATTCCGCCGCGTACGATTTTCAGTCGAGTCAATGAGCTTGCAGCGGGTCATTTCCTGAAGGTTACGCCCGATGGTGCTAACACATACCGGTACTGGAAACACACCTTCCCCGACGCCGGAGAATACGATAGAAAGCCTCTGGAGTGGTATACCGGCAGGCTCAGAGAGCTTGTGCATGATGCGGTTGAGCTTAGGTTGAGGGCGGATGTCCCGGTGGCATCCTACCTTAGCGGCGGAATCGACTCATCTATCATCTCATCACTCGTCAAAAAATATCACAACAACGATCTGGTAACCTTTTCGGTGGCTTTTCGTGATGAGAACTATGATGAGCGCAAGTACCAGGAGGCGATGGTCAGGTATTTGCAAACCGACCATCGGGTCATAGAGGCTGGGTATGAACAGATCAGCGCATCTTTTCCGGAGGTGGTCTGGTATGCGGAAAATCCCATGATACGTACCGCGCCGGCACCGCTTTATCTGCTGAGTGGACTTGTGAGGGAGAACGGAATAAAAGTGGTGCTTACCGGCGAAGGGGCCGATGAGGTCTTTGGCGGCTACAACATCTTCAAGGAGGATAAGGTGCGGCGCTTCTGGGCAAAAAACCCTCAATCCCGGCTGCGTCCACAGCTTCTGCGAAAGCTCTATCCGTACATAACCGCCAACGGTGCGGCCGGCGATTTCTGGCAGATGTTTTTTAAAAGAGGCCTGACGGATGTGGAGAATCCATACTATTCCCATATGATAAGATGGAATAATACCTCACAGCTTCAGCGCTTCTTTACTCAGGACATACGAAAGAATTTCAATGCCGCGGAGCATGTCTACGGTGAGCTTAAGGGATATCTGGATCCCGAGATGAGCAGGTGGGATCCGCTTTGTCGGGCACAATACCTGGAGATGAAGCTGTTCATGTCCGGCTACCTGCTCTCCTCTCAGGGCGACCGGATGATGATGGGACACTCCGTCGAAGGCCGTTTTCCTTTCCTTGATCATCGGGTAGTCGAGTTTGCCTCTCAGATTCCGCCCGAGTATAAGTTGAGGAACCTCAATGAGAAATACATTCTAAAAAAGACATTCCAGGATCTTGTACCTCTGGATGTGGTAAGCAGAGCCAAACAGCCTTATCGTGCTCCCATAGCGCCCTGCTTTACCTCAAAGGCCCACGGCGTGACCGCATCCATGCTAAGCGAAGAGGCGGTCGGGGAAAATGGGCTTCTCAACAGCGAAGGTGTGGTTAAGCTTGTGCAAAAGTGCAGCGCCAACGCCTCGGGTGTATCCAGTGCCAGAGACGACATGGCGCTGGCGGCTATCGTTTCTCTGCAGCTGTTGCAGTTTCACTTCAACCAGGCAAAGGATAGTCTAAAGCAACAACGTCTTTACCCGGATGCGCTGCCGGCCGGGCTGTCAATATGAATACTTGTGCCTCGTCTTGTGTAAAGCGGGTACAAGTGCTTTGCCGGCATGCAAATTGTTCTATTATGGATAAATGACTCAGCAAATAAAATTATTAGGGGGAAGATATGAAAGAGCTCAATGTTCGCGAATCTGTACGGGATTTTGTAAACACAAATTTTCTTATGGGTACCAATTCCCTGTCTTATAATGATAATGACAGTTTCCTTCAGCTGGGAATAATAGACTCAACCGGTGTTTTGGAGTTGGTTGGATATATTCAGGACACATTCGGCATACAGATAGCGGATACGGATCTGGTACCCGAAAACCTGGATTCCATCGAGAATGTGGCTACTTTTATTCAACGAAAGAGGTCATACATTGCTGCTAAATAATTTCCTCACGCTAAGCGCTCAACGCTTGGGGGAAAAAACGGCCGTGATCACCAGGGATGGGCGGCTAACCTATGGGCAGTGGGAGAATCTGTCCAATCGTTTGGCCAACGGGCTTTTGTCTGGCCAAATCGCTCGCCAGGACCGGGTAGCCGTCTATCTGGAAAACTCCATCGAGTCGGCGGTATCGATTTTCGGCATTTTAAAGGCCGGTGGGGTATTTCTGGTGATCAATCCCCAGGTGAAAAGAAAAAAACTCGCCTACATCCTAAACGACTGCCAGGTGCGGGTGATCATAACGGACAAAAACGGTCTGAGGGAGATTTCCGATCCACTGTTTGATGCCCCTCATCTCAAAACCGTACTGCTTGCCGACTACAATCTATGGGCATCTCTGGAATCCCAGATGCCCGTTGAGCAGGTGGAGGGCAAACCCGATCTGCTGGTAAAGACATTGGGAGGCTTTATCGACAGGTCAAATGATACCGCGCCCCCGATCAATGCCATTGATATCGATTTGGCGGCGCTGTTGTATACATCGGGGTCGACCGGAGATCCCAAGGGTGTGATGATGACGCACACAAACATGGTGACCGCATCGACATCGATAACACAGTACCTTGAAAACATAGAGGATGATATAATCCTCAACACGCTGCCTCTTTCTTTTGACTACGGGCTCTATCAGCTGATCATGACGGCGCAATTCGGCGGGACGGTCGTGCTGGAAAAGCAATTCATGTATCCTTTTCATTTTGTCCAGCAGATTATAAATTACGAGGCAACCGCTCTTCCTCTGGTTCCCGCCATGGCCGCGATTCTGCTTCAGCTCAAGGGTATTCAGGAATACGACTTCTCACGCGTGCGATATATAAGCAATACCGGTCAGGCGCTTCCGCCCGCCCACATAATGCAGCTTCAGGACATCTTCCCCAATGCGGGTATCTACTCCATGTACGGATTGACCGAATGCAAAAGGGTTTCATACCTGCACCCCTCCGAACTTCACCGCAGGCCCAATTCGGTTGGAAAGGCCATACCAAACACGGAGGTGTGGATAGTCGATAATGAGGGAAACAAGATAACCGAGGCAGGCAGAGTGGGGGAGTTGGTTATACGAGGCGGGCATGTGATGAAAGGATACTGGAGAAAAGAGGAAGAGACCCGCAAAGTGCTCAAAGAAGGTGTGTACCCTCAGGAAAAGGTACTTCTGAGCGGAGACTTTTTCAAGATGGATGAAGAGGGGTTTCTTTATTTCGTATCACGTAAAGATGATATGATAAAAAGCGGTGGAGAGCGCATAAGCCCCAAGGAAATCGAAGATGTTTTATATGAACATCCGGAGGTTTCGGAAGTGGCGGTGATCGGAGTGCCGGATGATATCCTTGGTTATGCGGTCAAGGCAGTTGTAGCCCTTCGGGACGGCAAACCGATTACCGAGAGTGATCTGATATCCTTTTGTTCAACCCGGCTCGAAAGGTCGCGTATTCCCAAATACGTGGAGTTTATGAAGGAGTTGCCCAAGTCAAACAGTGGAAAGATAAAAAAGAATGCTTTACAAGCCGAATAGGTGAGGAGAGGTTTTTATGAAGGTAAAAGAGAACGTTCAAACAGATTTTGAGCACCTGACCTTACAGCCCGAGCGGGAGACGGAGCGGATAGTAAAAAACTTACAAGACAATTTGATCAACAGCCTCAAGCGACGGGGGTTTATAATAGCTCTCTCCGGGGGAATCGACAGCACGGTAACCGCCGCCCTCTGTGTTCGCGCAGTTGGAGCGCAAAAGGTTCTGGGAGTACTCATGCCCGAGCGTCATTCCGCGGCCGAAACTGCCGGTCTGGGTGAAGAGGTAGCCGATTGGCTTGGGATAAGAAAGGAAATCAGAGACATCACTCCGATTTTAGAGGCAGTTGGCTGCTATGAGGCTCAGGATGAAGCCATAAAATCGGTTATTGCGGAGTATGAGCCGGGAAATCCCTTTAAAATATCTCTTCCTCAGGCAGGTGAGGGATATCGTGTGTTTTCCTTGACTGTTAAAACAAACGACGGTCAAATGATTCGAAAAAGAATGCCCCTTGATGCCTACCTGCAATTGGTGGCCGCAACCAATTATAAGCAGCGGGTAAGAAAGATGCTGGAATACTTCTATGCGGATAAATACAACTATGCGGTAGCGGGAAGCCCCAACCGTCAAGAATACGATCAGGGCTTTTTCGTAAAAAATGGAGACGGTTCGGCCGACATTAAACCCATAGCCCACCTCTACAAAACTCAGGTGTATCAGCTGGCGAAGTTTCTGGATGTTCCAAAGGATATACGCAGCAGGCCGCCTACAACCGATACCTATCCGCTGGAACAATCTCAGGAAGAGTTTTATTTTTCTTTACCTTTTGACAAAATGGACGTATGTTTGTACGCCAAAAACCACGGCATGCCGGCATCGAGCATCTGTGAGGCGACCGGGCTTAGCGAACGTCAGATAGAATTTGTGTTCAGGGATATTGATTCCAAAAGGAAGACCACCAGATATCAGCACATGCAACCGATTTTGATCGAAAACGTCGCTGAAATAGCAGCGAAATAAGAAAATAAAAGTAAACCGGGTGGTCGCCCGGCCGCCCGGAATTGATTATCTCTTTTAGAAAAAAACAGGCCCCGGTCTCAACCGCATTTTGGACGATGGTGGTGATTATTATGAATTCGCCTGTAATTTGTTCGTAATCGGGTCAAACGGTTGCTTAAGAAAGTAGTGGTATTTCATGGGGCCAAAGAAACAAATCTTTTTTCTTTGCACAGCACTGATCGGTCTGCTTCTGGTTGTAAAAGTCGTCAGTTTAGACGGCAGCTCCTCTATTCAAATAGCGGTTCAGAATTTCGGTCATGTTCCGGTCTTCGGAATGATCTCAATAGTACTGCTTCAAATAGTAAGGTTGATGATTAATCCGCACCAAACCAGGTGGCTTTTTTACGTTTATGCGTTTATACTCACAACCATATTGGGTGCAATAACCGAATTGATGCAGCTGCCGACGAGTCGGGATGCCGATCCAATGGATTTGCTTATGGATATGATCGGGGCTTTTGGTTTTTTGTCTATTGCCGCATCACAAGATAAGCGCCTAAAAAAAAATGCCTCCCACAACAGAATCCTCCTGATCGCCGGTGTCCTGATTTTAGTTTCAACCACCATACCGCTGGTTGCGGTAATCGCTTCAAGGTTGTATCGCGACTACCATTTTCCTTTTATCAGCGGTTTTGAAAGCAGGTGGTCAAGCGGGTTTGTGGGAGTAAAAGACGCAAAGCTCAGCGTTGTGCCTACGCCCCGGGAATGGAAAAATAACACCAGTAAGAGATCGGCCTATGTAAGTCTTTTGGCCGACAGGAAATATCCGGGTATACACATAGAGCAGGTTTATCCAAACTGGTCCGAATACAGATTTTTTCTGTTTGAGCTTTACAATCCAATGAAATCGGACCTGCAGCTTACCGTACGAATACACGACCGCTCTCATAATGGAAATGTCTTCGACCGGTTTAACAAGAGATACTCTTTAACGCCGGGAACACACCGGGTATGTATACCCCTGGATTCGATTCGAAATGCCCCTCAGGATCGGCTTATGCGAATGACTGAAATCCAAAGTATCATATGGTTTTGCTCTCAATCCGGGGACAAGCGCGAATATTACATCGACAACATCACCCTGTCCGACAGTTGCGAAAACCAGTAGAGGGAATGTCGGTATCAGTATCCTTTGAGAAGCAGTCGAGCAGCCGATTTCCATGCCGGGACATACAGCAGGTCGTATGTCAAAGCTCTAACGAACTCTTTTAGGGCCGACTTCTTATCACTTGCAAACCTTGCATAACATCGCCCTTTGCCGACAAAGGTGTGAGCCCAGGCCTCCTTGATTGTTTTTTCATCCAGAAGATGATCATGTTTGCTGAGGAAATTATCCATTATTCGGATTGCGCATTCATATCGGGTAAGGAAATTTTTGGACATCTGACCGTCCCACTGTCGGTACAGGTAGGTGACTTTGTTCAAAAAATGAAACTCGTACCGGGTGGAGATTCGAAGCCATAAATCCCAGTCCACTCCCATCGGAAGAGTTTCATCAAAAAGCCCTATCTCATCGAAACACTGCTTCTTGACAATGGATGCCATACCGGTCACGAAGTTGTCGATAAGCAGCTTGTCCGTGATGAAGCCGTTGTGAAACTGACGTCTTGGACTCTGTATGCGGTTACCGTTTACGTCGATATGCGCAACATTGGTATAGACTACCCCGATTGTGGCAGAGAGATTGAAAACGGGTAGTTGAAGACTTAGTTTGTTCGGTGTCCACAGATCATCCGCGTCCAGAAAGGCGACATAGTCACCGGTGCAGATTCTTATACCTTTATTTCGTGCCGCCGCCTGACCGCTGTTTTCCTGATACAGATATCGAACCCGTTTATTCTTAAAAAACGGCTTCATGACTTTTTCGGTATCATCGGTTGAACCGTCGTTGATTACAATAACTTCAATATTCTTGTAGTCCTGCTTTAAGACACTCTCAACCGCATCCGGTAAGAATGCGGCAGAATTGTAACTGGGTATTACGACACTGACTTTCTTTGTTGAGTCCACTAACTCCTCCGCGCTGTTGATGCTGTTACTATAAAAAGAAAAGACTAATTATGAGACCTGTAACCGCCGCGTATGCTATTGCGGCCTTAAAGTAAACATGCTTTCTGATAAAAGTATGGATTCCCAGGGCGATCGCCGCACCCAATGAAATAAACCCAAGCGTATAGGTCCACTCAACCGCTGCCGTTTCTGTTAAATAGTTTCGAGCAGTTATTCCGCCGAAAGCCGCCAGGGCCATGACCGCTAAAAAGAAAAACAAGGTGTGCATCATGCGGCCGAACTGCTTGTAAGTAGCCGCCTTTGTCGGCAGGTAAAGAGGATATGTATAGGTTTTTTTGATATAAGGTGGGGAAACGTATTCCAGTGCCGAGGGTCTGTTTGCTTTGTATCTGCGAAAATCGAGTGCAAAACGTTTTTGGCGAATCTGACTCAAAGACAGTACATTTGTATCCTCAGATGCCTTTATTTCTTTAAGTAAATTCTGAAGTTCCCTCGTGTCCAAGGAAGAGCGGGAATCTCCGCTTTCATGAAAGTCATACGGATGCAGCAGCACCCCGATTGTTATATCGGCCCATTTGAGGTTTCTTGCGCTCTCGAGTGCCTCCTGAAGCTGATGGTGTTCGATTGTAATCGGAAGGAAAAACACCTTGGCCGCACTTGCGGGGCCGAATCGATTCGCCGAAAGACTGTTTATATTCAAACACTCGAGTGCCTTGACGGTGATGTCGTCATAGGTGTTCCACGGCGGTATGAATGCGCGCGGCCACAAACCGAATTGTTGCTCAAAAAGAGTCGCCCCCTTGCTGAGTTTACTTAACTGAATGTCCTGAGGTAACCCTCGAAACTCGCTGTGAGGATTGCGCTCGTATGCCGTCTTGTGCTCAAAGCCGTGAAGGGCCGGATCCATTATATTTTCGGCAAGAGCCTGTCGGGCAAAGTCAATTTTCTCGGTGGAAAACTCTACATGACCTTTTGCATGCGGGTCCCGGTAGTTGCCTTTTGTCACGTGAGGAATTATCCCCACTGTGAATGAAGAATTGTTCATGTGAAAGGCGTTCACCACCTTTTTTTCCAAATCAAAAGGTGTGGTCGCCGCATAATCGTCGTATCTGAAGTAAACCGAAATTTTGTGAGCCGAAGCCGAATGCATGATAAACTCCCTGCCACTATTTACAAGCAAAAAACAAAAAATCCCAAGCTCGCAAAGCCGTAAAACTAGTGAATAATAATCATAATCGATAAAAAAAATTATAAACACATGATACGACAAAAAGCGTTTTTATGTCGAACATATGTTTTATTCATTAAAGAGTGCAAAGTTTATACCACCGCACACACAATATTGTTGATTTTGGTGTATCGGAGTAATAATGGTGTGGTTTGAATAACTGTTGGAATTTTGTTTTTACAACAGCAGGTTTTACCGGCGTATTATTTGTCTGTGCGGTTTTTATTTTCCAATACCTTTATCTTTGTTCTTTGCTTCTCCGGCTTTGCGGGGATCGGGCGAGCGGGACCAATGAAGGCGGTGCTTAGAACGATATTATCGACATAAGCGATATTTGTTTTGGGATTATCATGTATGTATAGCTCCCACCAGAAGAAATCGATTTTTAACGATGAGGTATCCCTAAAGCGCAGACCTTTCCAGTGACCCATTTTTTCTCCGTCTACCCAGAAAGCCTGCTCGCCGTCTTTTTTGCCGGGAGTGTTGGCTTTTACCATCATTTCGAGACAGTACCATCGATCCGTAAAGATTTGCACCTGCGGTTGGCGTGGAAAGAATGTCCCCCAATAATGACCGTCAGGGTAGCGCTCCATATCGGGATAATATGTATAGAGCATAAGTTTGCCGGGGGGCGCATTTTTACCCCAGTCCGACCATATGTCAAGAAAAACCGAGAAAGCATCATGACCGTTGGGAAGAAAATCAGAGCGCCAATTGTCTGAACCCGCTATAAGCCCCGGAGCATGCATCAGGTCTCCCTGATCAAAGTCATTCTCGTATTTGACATACCATCGTGCATACACCTCGTTATAGCCCGGTTTAAAATTGTAGCGTAAATCCACCTTCGCAGGTGATGCCCCTGCAAAGGCCGTAAATCTGGCGATTTTTGAGCCTCCCAGACCGGGTACGAATCCCTCGATTATGCGCACGTTGCCGGTCTGGTTGTCCAGGCGGCTGGTTTTACTCCACTTGGCAAAGGTTCCCGATTCGAAATCCTCTTGGAAGAACACATCTGACTGTCCGGCGCAAAGAACAGAGGAAAGAATAAAAAAAAGGAAAAAATGCATTGCAACGCTCCGCTTATCATTGAAATAAATCTAAGAACAAGCGAAGGTCGTTCCGGAAAATAAGATCGCAGGGGTGTTTTAGCTAGAAATTAAAGGTTTTATACTCCAGGAACTGGTTTTTTCGCTCGACTACATCAAACGAAACAATTCCAAGCGTCTTATTATCATCGGTCTTGAGGGCGACTTTCCACTTACCCGGCCTTACGTGGCATTTGAAGGTGTATCCTCTGTAACCATCCTCGCGACCGCCTACCATCCTGTAACCTATACGGTCGGTCTGAATAAATTTCTTCTTCTCGGGATCACGATAATACCAGTGATGGAAGATTTTCTTTTTCAGATCGGTGGGTGCAAAGATACTGGAAAAGCAAAAAACCGTGTCTCCTTGAGCCCAGGCGTACTTCCGTTCACTCTTTTTAAGGGGTAGAAACCATGAGGGTTGAGATACTGCACAGAGATAATTGTTATCTTTTCGCAAAACCGATCTGTATATACCCATCTGCTTTTTCGCCAGAGGCACCGGGGGAATAATATTCATGAAGTAGAAAAGCAGGATGAGTCCGTAGACTAAACCTATCGATTCGAGCCGCACGGTGGGGTTTGCGCTTAGAAAACGGATTCCCAGATAAAGGCAGAAGCTTGCGGCCAGAGCCAGTAGGAATACCCATCCATTCATGGCCTTTAACAACACCGGGAGTACGGCATTCAAGTACATGAACGTCGCGATGCCCCAGAGGGTTGAAGCGAGAGTAACGTTGTTGAGTTTCTTCTCGATAAACTCATTACCCACAAGCATACCCAGCAAAAACAGCATAAAAATGAAACTGGGTAAGGATGAGGCGCTTTTGAAATAATAGACGACAAAAGAGCTGAACAGGCCGCCAAAGAAAAACTGAATAGCCATGGGAAGATATTGAGAGAACTTGAATTTAACTCCACGTCCGAGCAGAACAATTACAGCCGCACATAAGAGAAGATAGCTGCCGAAAATGATCATGTCCAGCGTATTGTCGATTCTCTTGAGTGTGAAATTATCCCAGGTAAAACCGCCGAAAAAGCAGGTTGCGGGAACATAGGGCTTAACGATCGAAAATGTATTTTTACACCATTGAATCATACGACACTAAAACCTGCAGGGAAAAGAGTTGATATGCACAAGAAATATATCAAATCGCAACTGTTGGGCGCACTATGTGCCGGCCCGGTTTTTGTTTTAAGTTGGTTTTAATACTCTGGGCAAATTGTAACATCTTGCGCTCCATTGATCTGAGCTGTATGCTTAGATAACCGGACCTAACCGATTTTAACATTTTGTCTGATAAAAGATCGTTTTTTTTGTCGAAATCGTTTGTCGATGTGTTCTTGTTTCCTGATTCCTCGATTTTGGCTCCTTGGCTCCTTGGTTCCCCGGCTTTGCCGGGCTATGCTTGAGGCACATGTATGTCGGAAAAATTAATATACTTTCGTCTGGAAGAAAACACCTTAGCCCAACTGGTTAATTTGGTCGTAACATGTTGCGTATCCTACGAGGACCTTGCGGAGCATATCGAAAACAGGGCTTACGATTTATGCACTCACGATAAATCGTCGGAGACAATCAAACAGTTGAATCACCTGATCACTTTTTTCGAAGGACTCGAAAACAAAAATGAGGAAAATTGCAGGGATTTGGCCGATATTTATCTGTTGATCGGCGAAATATACCAGTATTCCGGTGATTTTGATGAGAGCATATTATGGTTTGAAAAAGCAATCCTTGTCAATGACCGAAACGACGTGCCCTACCATCGACTTGCATCCAGCTACCTTCAGCTTAACCGGATTCAAAAAGCGATTAAGTGCTTACAGCAGGAGATATCCGTAGCACCGGGTAATTATTACGCCTATCTGTCCCTTGCCGATTTATGTGTTGGGCAGAAGAATTTTAGTCTTCTGGAGAAGACCTTGGAGCAGCTTCTTGAGCGCGATCCCGAAAACATTCGCGCGCTTCACAGGCTGATATTGCATTACCGGCATCAGGACCCGGAGACTGATGTGGAATTTCTGCGAAAGAGGCTTCTTGGCGCCGGTCGCACTCTGTCGAAAATGGATCTTGTGATCTGGACATTTCATATGTGTCTGGTTGGAAAATATCAAGAGGCACTGGACCATCTGAGTGCCCGTCAAAACCAGTCGCCACAGATGACCATCATACATCTGCTTAAAGCCCATATTTACGGTAAATTGAGTCAATATGGGAAAAAACAGCAGGAATTGCGCGATTTTGTAGATCAGAATCATGCCAAAGAGGAAATAATCAACAGCAAACTTAACGAATTCGAATCGGTATTCGGCAGCCGTGCGGCCCATCCGTTGAGAAGAAAGCTTGTGATGACACGCCCGATTCAGGCGCCCTCCGCGATAAAAAAACGCCTTCCAAGAGTATGATTTTACGCTCTTGGGTGAGTAAAAATGATTACATGCTTGCAATTAAGGCAGACCGCAACTATCTTTTTCAGGAAGTGACGGGCGAGTGTAGAATGGAAAGTGAGAATTTTTTTTATGCCGATAAACGTGCTTGTCGCAAGTGCCGATCTGGATGTTCATGAGCTGGTTGCGGATATTCTTGAGATCATCTTCAAGGAGGTAAATCTGGATCGGGTTATGGATATCGATCGAGTCCGGGAGAAGATTCATAGCGGCGAATTTGCGTACAATCTCATACTTCTTGATTATCATATATGCAATGTCGACGGGAAAACGGACCTTTTGGCAATAGATGAGCTTCCGCAACCGGCCCTTGAGCGGCTGGTTATAATCGTGGATGCGGCCGAAGGCGTGACGGTTGATCCCGGATTAGAAAATATCCCCATGGTTACAAAGCCCTTTTCCCTTGATGAATTCGATCATATCGTTCGAAGCGCCTGCAGGTGATTGGTAAAAAGTATTTGATATGAGTACAATTCAAGCTCCCGGTTTATCTGTATGTATGATCGTAAAAAACGAGCAGGCGGTGCTGGGAAGATGCTTGCGCAGTATCAGAGAAGCCGCCGATCAGATTGTGGTAGTGGATACCGGTTCTGATGACGATACAAAAGCTA
Organism: uncultured Fibrobacterota bacterium; assembly: GCA_964586285.1. Taxonomy (GTDB): domain Bacteria; phylum Fibrobacterota; class Chitinivibrionia; order Chitinivibrionales; family CAYFVL01; genus CAZPHU01. The sequence continues at coordinate 22,745 of CAZPHU010000027.1, forward strand.
TTGCTAAGGAATATGGAGCGGAAGTACACGATTTTGCCTGGACCAATGATTTTGCGGCTGCACGCAACAGATCGCTTGATTATGCGAAACATGCCTGGATTCTTTGGGTGGATGCGGATGATGTGTTGCCCCGACAGTCGATCGGTGGTCTAAACTACCTTAAATCAAAAAAAACCGACCGTATTCTTGGGTTCATCGTTCGCAATCAGAAGCCCGGCAATACAGGGTCCGAATTCATGCAGGCGCGCATGTTCCCAAATAATCAAAGTATTCGCTTCGAGGGTAGAATACACGAACAGATCATGCCCAGCGCGCTTCGTCTCGGTATGAAAATGGAAAAAACTTCCGTCGTAATAGAACATCACGGGTATGCCGATCCGCAACAGCTCAAAAGCAAGGCCAGGCGTAACCTGGAGTTCCTTCTGAATGACTACAATCCAAACGATCCCGATCCCGTTTCACTAATCGAGATAGCCGACTCCTATACGATTCTGGAGGACGATGAATCGGCCTCCCATTGGTATCGATTGTTTCTGGATATGCCCCAGAGCAGAGACAAAACGCCTTTTCTGGCTACTCAGGCGCTTATGGGGCTGGGTAATCGGGCCAACAGTAAAGGGGAGTATAAGCAGGCCCGGGGTTTCTTCGAGCAGGCTCTGAGTATTTATCCCGATCGTCCGGATGTCCTCTACGGGCTTGCGGTATCATTTGAAATGATGGGCCAAATCGATAAAGCTGTTCAGACGCTCTATCGGATTCCGGATATCAGAAGTATGCCCGTGCAGGTAGGTGTGGATTTCCGCCTGACAACAATCAAGGCATATTTGCGGCTATTTCGTATCCTCGGGCACAGACGCGATTACCAGAGCTTGCGGGAGCTGATTGTCGAGGCTCTGGACAGAGCAGGCGAGAGGCCGGATATTAAAAATGCAGCAGGCACAGCTTACTTTCAGCTTGGGAATCTTATGGAGGCGCTGCATGCGTTCGAAGAAAGCCTGAAAACGGTTCAAATCGGCAACATCGAGGCCTACATCGGTTTATGTGCAATCTATAGCAAGGCAGGCAAGACTGAACTTGTGAATCAGACACTCGAATCGATTCAGCCTCTATTCGAAAGAAACAGCCGATATTGGGCCGCTCGTATTCTTTTCACCGGTCTTGGGTACGACGATATCCCAAAGGATATATCCTCTGATTTGCTGGACGAGGAGGTCAAATCTCTGCAAGAGACATATTATTTGCGCTAAGAATCGGAAATGTGGATGTAGTACAATTCTCTTCGTGATTTTTTTCTTCCATTCCCAACCTCTGTGATGTAATTGTAATGATAGACATGCATTGTCATTTACAGGACTCGCGATTTACCGAACCGATTGAAAAAGTAATTGATCGTGCCCGAAGCCGTGGAGTTACTCACTTTGTTTGCTGCGGTACAAATCCAGGTGATTGGGAAGCGGTTAGTGCACTCGCAAATAAGTTCAGTCGGATAGTGCCATTTTACGGCATACATCCATGGTATGTGGATAACGATTTCGAAGATTCTTTGGGGTATTTGACTCGTATGCTCTCCCAGAGGCCCTGCGGAATAGGAGAGATTGGTCTGGACTACACCGAGGGAATGGCGGATCGCAAATTGCAGATTTGTGTGTGCCGTAAGCAGCTGAAAATTGCCGCGGAGAGAAAACTTCCTGTTGCAATTCATTGTCGAAAAGCCTGGTCGGATCTTATAAATTTGCTTGATCAAATAAGGCTTTCGGCCGGGGGGCTTATTCATGCGTGGTCGGGAAGCTCGGAGATGATCAGTGCATTTGAAAAGCGCGGTATGTACATTTCATTCGGAGGATCGATAACGCGGGTTCGCAATAAAAAGGCCCATAAAGCTGTCCGCTGCGTATCGTCCGAAAGGATGTTAATCGAAACAGACAGCCCCGACATGGTTCCCGAAGGTATCGAGGCGAAAGTTAATGAGCCCTGTTATTTAAAAGAGGTGGCAAAAGCCGCAGCATTTTACAGGGACGGCAGTTTCGAGCAGATTGATAATACCACCAGCCGAAACGCCCAAAATCTGCTAAGGGGCCTTATCAGATTGTAATTCACAACCGATGTTTGGAAACGCAAAGAAAGAGAGTGCGGGGTGAATCAATTTTGCAGGACTGAGCTGCTTTTGGGGAATAACCGGATAGAGAGGCTTGGTCGCATGAGAGTCGTCGTGTTTGGTTTGGGGGGAGTCGGGTCTCATGCTCTGGAAGCGTTTGTCCGATCCGGTGTTGGTTATGTAAGAATTGTAGATTTCGATGTGGTTCATGAATCCAATATCAATCGTCAGCTCTTTGCGCTTCACTCCACGGTCGGTCTTCCAAAGACGGAGGTGGCGGTCGAACGTATGAAAGATATCAACCCTCACTGCACCATAGAATTGCATCACACCTTCGCTTCCTCTGAAACGCTTGATGAACTTTTGACCGGGCCGCTGGATGTGGTTGTGGATGCAATCGACAGCGTGACTCCCAAACGCGATCTGCTGTATGCCGCACGCCAAAAAGGCTACTTTGTCGTCTCCAGTATGGGGGCAGCCGGTAGAATTGATCCATCAATGATACGTGTGGGAGATATTTCCGAAACTCATAACTGTCCGCTGGCAAGAGTCCTTCGCAAACGCCTTCATCGCCTGGGGCTGTATAAGGGTATTCAGGCTGTGTATTCCATGGAAATACCGCAGAAAGCGACATCGGAATCAACATCAATGCCTGCGGAGGAGTTTTTTAGGCGGGGACGCGAACGGACCCCGCTTGGTACAATTTCCTACATGCCTGCTATCTTCGGTTACACTGTCGCCGGTGAAGCGATTCGTCATTTTCTGTACGGCAAACGTGAGGATGGCCTTAAGTCCTGATGGTAACATGTGGACAAGTCGGTAAAATAACCCGAAAGGTGCATATGTTTCCATTTGCTGTAAAACAGATTCTGTCCGTTTATTGGCATTTTCTTTGCGGAAAACGTTTCTTGTCCTTTTTGGCATGCGATTTGTAATTGTTAGTATTATATGAGAAATCAAAGAAACGCTCTTATTATAGAGCAAGAAGAGGATATCAGGATATCACTTACTCAATCTTTAGTGAAGCTAGGGTACGATGTGGAATCTGCTCAGACCCTGGAATCAGGGAAACAACTGATATCAAATAACGATTATGAAGCTGTTTTTTGCAATGTCTGTTTAAGCGGTCGGAGTGGATTGGAACTGGCGCGATGGTTTCAGGAAAAGGCGAAGCAGATCCGTTTCTTTTTGGTTGCCCGATGGGGGGTGGAGATAGAACCAATTTATCATCAGACCTACGGTATCGAAGGAATCCTTCATGCGCCCATTACTTTTGCCCAGGTCCGAGGCAAAGTGGTCAGTATGCATAGATGTTGCGATACCGGCAAATAGAAAAACACCCCGCCTACATAAATAAAACTTCCCCCTCCAAATATTCTATAGTATCCGTCCCGAATAATTATTCTTTTAAGTTACAACCTGTCGGTACCAAATGCCGGTGGGCGCCGGCATTTGCCTTTGTTTATCGGATATATAAAACGTAACAACACGCCGCGATGAAAACATTTTAATCAATCTTGTTTGCCGGCGCAACACTTTTTAAATTTCTTACCGCTTCCGCAAGGGCAGGGGTCGTTTCTCCCGACTTTTGGACTTTCACGCTTGATTGGTTTGGGGGTAACCATGTCTCCGTCGACAAAATACCACTGATCATCCTTCTTGTCGAATTTCGCTACTTCATGATGTTCCCTGGTGCCGTCTTCCAGCTTATAACGGGCGATAAATTCAACCGTACCGGAGGAGTCTTTTTCCTGGCCACTGGAGGTGTTTACAATCGTTAGACCTTTCCATTGGGATTTCTTCGACCAGTCTTCGATACTTTTTTCATCGAAATCTTTCCGTTTATCCGGATCGATCGTGTCGTAGATGTACTTTATGTCTCCCTTAACAAAGGCAGTGTACCTCGAACGCATTAATTTTTCGGCTGTAGGGGCTTTTTCCTCTCGCGAAAGAAAAGGCCCACAGCAGGTTTCGTACTCAATTCCTGAACCGCATGGACATTCCGACATAAGCTCTTACTCCTTTCAAAACGCTGCTAAATATACTTCATTCTCAGGCAAATCAACCAGTTTTAGGTGAATCGGCGAGAACCCGTGTTTTATTTTTAGCACAGTACCACCTGGGGAAACATATGAACATTACGATTATAAAGGCCGGGGAGACTTTCGCGGAACTTAGGGAACAAGCGGGTGATTTCGAGCACTGGATAGCCGAAAAAGCGGGGTTAACCGGTGCGCAATTTATCACACGTGATATCAGGCAGTTAATCAAACTTCCCGATCCGACCGCCTGTGAAGCGGTAATTATTACGGGCTCTCATGCGATGGTTACCGACAACTCCCCATGGAGCGAGCGGCTTGTCGAGTGGATATCGGAGGCTGTGAGACTATCGGTTCCTCTACTGGGTATATGCTATGGTCACCAGATCCTGGCGCGTGCTGTTGGCGGCGAAGTGGCCGACAACCCGAAGGGAAGAGAGTTTGGGACTGTTTTGGTACAGCTGAGCGAAAAGGCCCAAAAGGACGATTTGTTCAGAGGATTGGCGCAAACGCTCAGTGTACACACTGCTCATACCCAGTCGGTGTGTTCTCTTCCATCACGGGCAGTTGTTCTTGCACGTAACGATCACGATCGTTTTCATGCCTTTCGGGTTGGACGGTGTGCGTGGGGGGTTCAGTTTCACCCGGAGTTCGATGCCCGCATAACCCGATACTATGTAAAAAGGTTTAGTAAAGAGCTTCGGGAAGAAGGAAAGGACTGCGAAAAGCTGCTCAAAAACATAACCGAGCAGCCGACAGGAGAAAAACTGTTGAAAAGATTTGTTGCGTTCGCCGCGAATTTATCCTCCGGGGCGGATCGCGAATCAGCTTAACCGGAGAGGACTTTAATGGAAGATAAATTGACAGCACTGGAGACCCGCATCGCCTATCAGGACAAGACAATCGACGAACTCAGTGATATCGTAGTAATGCTTAGAGACACAGTTGAAAAACTTCAACGGCAGGTGACGCGTCTGGAAAATGCCGTAGAAAACCTTTCGGCCGATCGTGAAGAGAACGCTGTGGATGAGAGACCGCCCCACTATTGAAATTGAGCCGCCTTACGCGGCCCTTTGCCCTTGGGACTTCTCTTTGTGAGCCGAGATATCCAGAAGTCCGCGTGTCTGACGATTAACCAGCGAACTGTAGTAGCCTTTTTTATCGAGCAAATCCTTATGGGAGCCCGATTCCACAATGTTCCCATTTCGCAAAACCATTATACGGTCGGCATTGACTACCGTAGAGAGACGGTGGGCGATGAAGAAGGTAGTTCGGTTACGAATAAGGGTCTCGACAGCTTCCTGCACCAGCGCCTCCGATTCAGCATCCAGCGCAGAGGTTGCTTCATCAAAAATCAGTATGGGTGGATCTTTTAGGATTGCACGTGCAATCGCGATTCTCTGACGCTCTCCGGCCGAAAGCCGCTTCCCGCCTTCACCCGCGTATGTATCATAACCATTTTCCATCCTCAAGATAAAGTCGTGTGCATTTGCTGCTTTGGCTGCCTCCTGGATCTCCAGCAGGGTAGCATCCGGACGGCCGTAGGCTATATTGTCTCGAATGGTTTCGTTAAACAGCAAAGCATCCTGAAGTACTACACCGATATGTCTGCGCAGCTCATCCTGTTTCATGGACTTAAGATCGACGCCGTCGATAGTAACCCGTCCCTTCACAGGATCATAGAAACGTTGCAGCATTGCCATAAGGGTTGTTTTCCCGGCTCCGCTGGGGCCGACGATCGCGGTCATTTCTCCGGGTTTGCTCTCAAAGGATATAGATTCCAGGAGGGGCTTTGCATCCGAGGAGCTTTTGTAACTGAAAGAAACATCTTCGAATCGAACGAATCCATTTAGTTTGTTAACTTCCACGGCATCCGGCGCGTCCTTGATATGTGTGGGGGCGTCCAGAAAAGAGAAAACCTGATCAAGAGAAACGGAAGCTGTACGAAGGATTCGGTAAATTCCGGTGAGTCCCTGAACCGGACCGAACAATCCACCAACATATCCCATAAAAGCAACAAGAGTTCCAACCGTTATGTCCCCCTTAATCACAAGATAGCCCCCGAAGCCCACGGCCGCTACCCTGGCCAGAAGAATAATCAGGTTCTGCAATGCCCCTACACCGGAGTCAAAGCCTATGCCTTTGACTACTATCTGGTTTGTATTATACACGTCTTTAAGAAAACGGGACTTTTCCGCGTTTTCCATAGCGAAGCTGCGCACTGTGACGATTCCGGAGAGTACTTCGTTGAATCGGGAGTAAATTTTTGCCCAGTTGTCGAAGAGTTTACGCTCACGGCTGATCTGGTTGGGCGCGGCAAAAGAGGCGATAATCGCCGGAAGAGGAGTGAAGGCGGCAACCACAAGTGTCAGACGCCAATCCATACGAATCATCAGGAAAATGGCCATTGTCAGATATGCTACCGCAGGAAGCACGTTGAAGCTAATTTCGCTTACCGCATTTATAAGCCCCTGAATGGAGCGATCCAGACGATTCATTATTGCTCCAACGCCTTCGTTACGATGATAGTGAGCGGGCATGCGGTGTATACGCTCCACTGCAGCATCGAGAAGGCTGTAATGGATATCAAGCCGTGTTCGCCAACTCAGGAAGTTGGACCCCATTGTGGCAAGTTCCTTAACCAGTCCGAGGGAGATGAGTATGATTACTCCCCACAGAAGTGAGGACATATCGGAAGCGGTCAGACCGTCCACTATCATTTTCATGATCATAGGTTCGACAGAGGTCATGGCCGCGGTCATCAATGTAAGCATCACCACAAACAGAAGATATAAACGGTGCGGGCGGGCAAAGGTAAAGGCGCGCTTTATGCGGCGCCAGTTTGATTGTTCAGCCATCCGGATCCTTTCGTGGCGAATCACAGTAGAATAAATGGTCGTCGAAATACGACAGACTTCGGTTTCATATTGTTTGGGGACATCATGAGGCAAGTATTATTTTTTTTCCGCGACACAAAGAAAGTGAAGTCAAACCGAAGGAGCCGAAAAATGGAAAAATTGAAAGAAAAATGGACAGAAATGCCCGAGTGGAAAAAGGCCTGTACTATAGTGATCGGTCTAATTCAAATAAGTCTGCTCATTGCGGCACTTGTTGATATTCGAAAGCGTAGCGCCCAGGATATTCGAGGAGATAAAAAGGTGTGGTTTTTAGTTTCATTTATAAATTTTATAGGTCCTATTTTGTATTTTAAGATTGGGCGTAAAAAGCAGACTAATTGATTTTCCGAAAGTAAGTTAACCGTTATATGAACATTTTCGCGGAATTGGCCTCTGTTTTCTCTCGATGGTTGCGTCCCTCGATTGGTTCTATTGCAACTGCCATGACGGCCACCATTTTGGTGGTCTATGCCAACGATTTCAGTCGTTGGCTCAAGAAGCGGATTCGCAAATATCATTTCATTCTAAGAGCTGCCGTATTTGTTGTGGTCTGTGCTTTTGGGTATGGTGCTGTAACCCTGTTTGTTTCACGAATCATTGCTGGATATCTCAGGCTTCTCGACAATGTATTGCTTGCTCCGGTGGTGGTTGGGGTTTTTGTTCTCATCGGAATAGCCGCCGAACATAAGAATCACATATAAAGCCTCTGTAGGGGGTTCGATTTAAGCTGCGTCTACGATCGATACTGACGCATAATTGGATCCGTTTTCCCCAACCGCAATTATCTTTCGGGGTGCACGAATACGGTATTCTGTTTTCGTTAACCGAAAAAAGGAGCTGTGTTTGACCCTGGCCATGATTCTACGAAATTTTTCTCTGCTTTCTCTCACTTTTATGATCTCAAACTGCCAACCTTCTTTAATTAAATCAAAAACAATTGATCCGAACCTTAGAAGCCAGGATGATCAGGAGGTTTCGATCATGAGTTTTAATATTCGTTACGGTACGGCTAATGACGGTTCCAATTCATGGAATAATCGTAAGGAAGCCGTATTTGACATAATTCATGAGCAGGCTCCTGAGATTATCGGTGTACAGGAAGCGCTGTCTTTTCAGCTGGATGAAATGCTTTCGGGACTGAGCAACTACCAGGCGGTGGGAGAGGGCAGGAAAGGAAAAGATCTTTGCGAGCATTCGCCGATTCTGTATGATACAACCAAATTCAGGCTGACCGAAACTGAAACATTCTGGTTTTCCGAGAACCCGTCCGTTGCCGGATCGAAGAGCTGGGGCAATAAAAAGCCTCGAATCTGTACCTGGGCGCATCTGGTTAATCGCGTAAGCGGTCGAGGAATGTATGTCTTTAATGTACATCTGGACCACTGGTCTCGAAATTCCCGCAAAAAGAGTGTGGAGCTTTTAGCTCAACGAATCAAGCAACGGCGCTTCGATGATCCGGTTGTTGTTACCGGTGACTTCAACGCCGGTGAAAATGCTCCGTCCATACGCTACCTGCTCAGTCCGATCGTTGAAAACTGGGATGGTGTAGAAAAAGTAATAAATCCTTTCCCGCTGGTCGACACCTACCGGGTGATCAATCCCGAGAAATCATTTTCCGGGACATTGCACCTGTTCAGTGGTTTGCGATGGAGCAAGAAAATTGATTTCGTTCTTTCATCTCCCGATCTTTCCGTTCTGGATGCCCGCATCATTTATGATCGACCATACGGAAGGTATCCGTCCGATCATTTCCCGGTGATTGCCACGGTAGGCCTGCCTAAGCGAAAAGGTAACCCGGTTGCGACTTCCAACAATATTGAAGCACTACAATGATATTTAAACGGCTAATTGCAGGCAAACGCTTTCCTCAGAGAGAATCCTGGTCGGCTTTTTGAAACGTTCGCATCTGCGCCGGAATGTTTCCTGTACATAACTGATTGAGTCTTCTGAAGACTGAAAAGAGGCGAAGTCCGAAAGGGCTTCGTCTCTTCTTTTAGGTGGATGTCCAGCCGACTCCAAACGGGCGGATATGCACACCGGATCACCAAAATCACCTCAAATGCCTTAGACTGTGCAAATTTGCTTGGCCCTTTCCTTTAGCTTTAATGTATCTTATTTGTGTTTTGCCGGTTGTAATCGGCTTAAAAAAGTCGTTTCCAGGTATGTTTGGATGTGTAAGTTTGTGGGAAAGCTTTAGAGGGTGCATTGAGGGATGATTCGGCAGAAGATATATATCGAATCGACAGTCTGGTATCAGATGGTCAATTATGCTTCATCGGAATTTAAAAGCATGGCCAGGCAGCTTTTTGGGCTTATAGAGGAAAATCACTACGATATCTATATTTCAAATATCGTATTGGAGGAGATATACCTAAACGATAGAAAATATCGCAGGAAACTGCTTGATCTTATCGCCAGGTACAAGCCTTTGCTTCTTGTTCAAAACAGTGAGGCCGATGATGTTGCCGCGGCATACATCGAGAATGCTTTCAAGCAGCGTAAGCGCGAAGGGGTGTTGGTCGATTCCTATCATGCCGCTATTGCAACGGTCGCCAACATATCCTACATAGTCAGTTATAACTATCGTAACCTGCTTAAAGTACAGACACTTGCGCACATGAACGCGGTTAATCTTCTTGCCGGTTTCGGCCACTCCCTCACTGTTTTACCGCCCTTTATGTTTCTGAACCTGGAGGACTACAATGGTGAAAAAGGTGAGGTCGACCACAAGGTGTGGGAAATAAAAACCAGATGCGGAGAAAAGATCGAACAGCTCCGGGCAAAAAGTGCGAAAACCAGACGCAACGAATTCTTAAGAAGAGCCGACCGCCATGCTCAGGTACTAGGACTTGAACTTGTACAGATCAACAGATCATTTACATACCTGTAATACTAAAGAGATATTCGGAAGATTCGGTATTAGAAACAGTATGATAAATGACGGTGTAAAGCAAAAGATATCGGATATTTTAAACAAGGCCATAGATAATAAGATTTTTCCAGGGGCTGTAGTCGGTATAGTGGATCGCGGGGGCGCTGGGGAGATAGTTGCCCGAGGTCACCAGACCTATGACTCGGGTGCTTTGCCGATGGAGGAGTCTTCTGTTTTCGATGTAGCATCCATAACCAAGGTTCTGCCAACATCAACCCTTGCGCTACAGGCTCTTCAGAGGGGGGATATCAGCCTCGACGCACGTGTGTCCGACTGGTTACCTGAGCTTAGTAACTCATTCAGGGATAAGGTTTTGGTTCGGCATCTCATGACCCACACGATAGTTCATGATTTCCGTTTGAGTTCCAAAAAGGACCTGAGCCCATCAGAGCTGCTTCAGACGATCCTGACGGCGGAATTGGGCGCGGAGCCCGGAAAGCATTTCTATTACAGCAATTCGACAAGCGTTTTACTTGGTCTGATGATTGGGCGTGTGTACGGCAAATCGCTGGACACGCTTGCCCGCGCCAATATTTTCGAGCCCCTGGGGCTAGAGCACACCGGCTTTGATCCGAGGGAATTTGCTGAGGAGAGTTCAATCGTTCCCACCGAGATAGATCCCTGGCGTGGTCGCATTATCCGTGGTGAAGTGCATGATGAGAGTGCGTGGATTCTTCGAAAAATCATGTATCCCGGTTCGGCGGGATTATTTTCGACTGTACCCGACCTGTTGATCTTCTTACAGGATCTGCTTAAAAGTGCCTCACATAATGGAGGCAAGCTTCTGGGGCAGCAGGCAATCGAGCTTTTATCCACCGATCAGATCAAAGACTTGGGAGCATGTACGGGATTAGGTTGGGAGCTTAACCAATTCAGGTACATGGGACAATATCACTCTGAGCGCACCGTGGGAAAGACCGGATTTACCGGTTGTGTGATCATTTTGGATTTATATAAAGGCATAGGAGTTGCTTTTTTATCAAATTTTACCTGGCCACGCCGCAAAAGTGATCCGACTCTAATCAACGACATTCGAAGAGAAATTGCAGATATCGTATTTGCACATAATTAAAAGAGTTTAAATAAACCAGCACCCAGGAGTTTATAAAGATGGCTGAATTGCAGTTTCAGAAGAAAATCCTTTGTATCGGGGCCGGCTATGTTGGTGGGCCGACAATGGCGATTATTGCCGCGAAATGTCCTCAGTACAAGGTAACGGTGGTTGACATAAATGAAAAGCGTATAGAGGCATGGAAAAGCGACGATCTGCCGATTTATGAGCCGGGGCTTCTGGATGTGGTCAAACAGGCCAGAGACCGAAACCTGTTTTTCTCCACCGATGTGGAAGGAGGAATAGCGGAAAGCGATATTATCTTCGTTTCTGTAAACACTCCGACAAAGACATTCGGTCAGGGAGCCGGAAAAGCGGCCGATCTTCAATACTGGGAAAAAACGGCTCGAAACATCGTAAAGAACTCCGAATCGGATAAGATTATCATCGAAAAGAGCACGCTTCCGGTTCGTACCGCGCGGGCGATGGAGCGCATACTCTCGGCTAATGAGAAGGGGATTCATTTCGAAGTGGTAAGCAATCCGGAGTTTCTTGCCGAGGGAACTGCCGTAAAGGATTTGCTTGAGCCCGACAGGGTGCTGATCGGATCGCGCGAGACGGAGCTGGGGTTGAAGGCTCGGGAGGCGATTGTGGAGATATATGCCAACTGGGTACCTCGCGAACGGATCGTAACGAGTAACGTGTGGAGTTCGGAACTGTCTAAACTGGTTGCCAACGCGTTTCTTGCTCAACGCATCTCATCTATAAACTCTATTTCGGCGCTTTGTGAGAAGACAAAGGCCAATGTTTCGGAGGTTTCACGCGCTATTGGCATGGACAGCCGCATTGGGTCGAAATTCCTCAACGCCAGTGTCGGTTTCGGGGGTTCCTGCTTCAAGAAAGACATTTTAAACCTGGTGTACATTTGCGAGCATTACGGTCTTCACGAAGTCGCGCAGTACTGGGAGAGTGTGGTCAATATCAATGTATATCAGGAAACTCGTTTTGTCCGACAGATGATACGGGTAATGTTTAACACGGTTGCGGAGAAGCGAATCGCGCTGTTTGGGTTCGCGTTCAAAAAGGACACCGGTGATACTCGCGAATCGCCCGCTATTGAAGTAGCCCGTCAGCTGCTGGAAGAGCATGCTTATGTGATAATAACCGATCCGCAGGCTCTTGAGAACGCAAAACTGGATTTGGCCGATTTCGACCAGAGCCGCATATGTTTCGAGCCCGATCCGTACAAAGCGGTGCAGGATGCGCATGCGATAGCGGTTATGACTGAATGGGATGAGTACAAAGATCTGGACTATAAAAAGATTTATGACATAATGGAACATCCGTCGTTTATTTTCGACGGCCGCAATATACTGAATCATCAGAAGCTTTTCGAGATAGGCTACAGCGTTTTCCCGATCGGAAAACCCGCACTACTGCATTTCTAGTTCAAGCTTCCAGTAAGCAAAAAAGTGTCTTTGAATTGACGGAAATGGTTTTGTCCATTTCCGTCTTTAATAATCAATTGTTTCTTTAATCCAGATTCGATTTAAGATTAATTCAACGATTTTGGAATTGATCAACAGGATGATAATGAACGTATATTTTTCGTAGCATCTCTATGCGTCTTAACAGGAATTCTTCTACATCGTCGGCGATCCGGTCCCCCTCACGAACACTGATATTCCCATCAATTCCGATCGTGATATTTACAACAAAGTAAGGACCGAATCGATGTGCATGAATTTCTTCCACTCTTCTCACACCCGGGAATCCGGCCATAAGCTTTCGTATTTCATTATCAAGATCCTTGCCGGGTACAGCATCCATTAGTTCCGCAGCCGATTCCCGCAAGATATCTACGCCGGTTTTGGTGACCAGAATTGCAACCGCCGCTCCCGCAAGCGGGTCGAGCCAACTAAATCCGATTAAACCAAAGAAAATTCCAACAGCAACTCCTATAGAGGCAAAGATATCGTTTCTATGATCACGGGCAAGTGCCGAAACGGCAATATTTCCAGTTTGTTTACTTGCTTTACCGGCTTGAATCATCAGAGCAATCTTCAAAGCAATGGTAAATAAGGCGACCAGAATAGTAAAGTATTGTATCGAGTTTTCAACTATAGTTCCTGTGGCCATTTCGAATGCGGTATTGACTGAATCCCAGAATATTGCCATTCCAGTAGTTATCACAAAGGCACCTACCACAACAGCCGATATGCTTTCGAACTGATGGTGTCCGTACGGATGTTCGGGATCGGCAGGTTTTGCCGAAATGGTAACAAATATGCGGACTACAATGAAATAAACAACATCCGAGATTGAGTTTACTCCATCGGCCAGAAGAGCCTGGCTGTGACCAAATATACCAGCTGCAAGTTTAAGTGCCGCAAGAAAAGCATTTGCAAAGAGACCAAGGTTTACAACTCTTTTTGTTTGGGATTGTCTCTTTCTCTCTTCTCCAGAGCCTGCAGTGGAGAGAATATCCGTCTGCGGTTTTGAATCATTTTCTTCTTTCATTGTATCATCATTCCAACTGAATATATCATCATTATCGGATCAACAGCTTTCTCAAAATGAGATCAAAGACACCTTTTACGCGCAGTATGTTTACAGCTCACATTTATAGATAATCGTGAGACTGTTTAAAAAAAATAGATAAGCAAAACCGATCCAATTAAACCCGAGCCGAGAATTCTCTCGATTTGCCTCATCCTCCGGAACAGAAGGGTTACGGCAATCTTTAAAGTAACTCAGAGGGTATTGTCTGCGATTGTTTCAAACCTTCTCTATTCAAGGGATTGGGCAACACATTCAATTAAGACTGCTGAGCTTTCATAAAATAATGAAAGTATATGAGAAAAAGCTATAAGTGTTGTTCTGCTGAATAGAATAGACTTCTCTATATTGGCGGACGATAAAAAAAGTTAAACTTGCCCGGAATTAACACGACTAACATTCTGAAAAGATGTTAGTCCGGAATAAGATCTTTTCCGTAAACTTGAATATGAGAGTGTCATATTCCTTTTATACAGTTAGTTTTCGACATATGCAACTATAATCGAAAGAGTGCTGAAAAGTTTGAAACGGAAAACTAAAAGGGAGTTCTTATGCTTAAATTACCGGCTATCTGGGGTGTAATCGGCATTATATTAATATCGACGGCTGATGGTAACGTATTGTTTGAAGATGATTTCGATACAAACGATGAATGGGCTACTTTGTTCGGACCTGTTGATGAAGAAATCATAGACGGGCATTACGTTGTAGAGAAAAATGGAAACGGTTTCGGTGTGCAAAAACATAGCGCCGTTTTTTCAACGTTTGATTATGAAGTGTCACTTAAGCCTCTGAGTAATAATATTTGGACTACGGGAGTGATGTTTTGCTGGAATGATGCATCGGGGGGATACGAATTTACAATCAATTCTTTGCAAAGCTTTACATTAAAAAAATATGTGCTTGGAAATGACGGCATATACCATCCTGAAATTATGACAACCGGGTATAGTTCCTTTATCGGACAATCAGAAGAAAATATATTAGCTGTAAGTAAAAAAAATGGGCAAATCATTCTGGCTTGTAATGATGTTCTGATATTTGAAGGTACTGATCAAAGTTTCGAAAGCGGAGAGATCGGTCTGATAGTGTATGGTGGGAGTAAAATCTCCTTTGATTATGTCCGGGTCACTGATGAAGAGTCCCAAGCCTACCAAAAGGATTTTTTTTCGGATAATTTCAATGATGGTGATCTGCTTGGGTGGAGAAAGTACAATACTTCCGGGCATTTAGAGAATACCGGCAACACCCTTTTGCTCAGGGGTGCTGAGAATGCTTCACGTACACTAGTTTATACAGACGGCAAGTATAGAAATGCACCGGTAAAGGTGATCGTTAATAGAGAAGACGGACCGGCAGACGCATTTTACGGCCTTGCTCTGCTTTCGCTTGAAATGGAGCGAGTCAATGATACCAGCTGGCGGCATAATCAATCGGGTGTTTATTTCCAAATATCCGGATCACGACGGTATGGTGTGGGCAAATCTTCTTTTTTTCCTGCCACCTCTTCGCACATTCACGGAACAACCGATACACTGGAGATAACAAAAGAGTATCGATTTGTCGTAAACGGTGATACATTACCTGGTACAGATTTTGGAGAAGATCTCGATTTTAACGCAGTTGGACTTGTAGTAGATGCGGGGGTGACAGTATCATTTGATGATTTTACGGCAGGGGAACAAAATAATACTCCCATCGTAAATAGTTATCGAAATAATGGAATTCTTCCAGCTTCAAACAGTCCAAGGAGACCAAGTGGAGTCGTTTTAGATGCACGTGGCAGGATAGTAGCATCCGTAAACAGGAGCAATTTCAGTCGGGTCATTAAAAACCTCGGAACCGGAACTTTCTTCGTGATCTATGGCAAAGCGGGTCAACCGTTGTCGGTCAAAAAAACAACCATCGTGCGATGAATCGAAGTGCTGGACGCGAAATATGAA
>CAZPHU010000028.1:0-37857 GCA_964586285.1 uncultured Fibrobacterota bacterium
TCTCTGCTTCAGGTTTGCACTCATCTTCATCAATCTTGCTGTAATCCGAATCGTTACTCATTCCGGTGTGGCCGCCCCAGTTGTCTGCCGCCCAGTCGTCTTCGTGTATGTTGTTCATATATGCTTCCCTGTGCTTGTATGGCGATTCATTTCGTATAGGTAATTTTCCTGATGAGTTCACAATTGTTGGTCTTAACATTGATTATGAACGCTTTGGCTGCTTTGCCGTTAATGTCGAGAATGCTCCCTAACGGGCATTATTTACGTCGTACCAATCTGAATCCGTACGGCTCCATTCGCATTTCTTTATAGCCTGCCGCTCGATATGCGGATCTCAGGTGGCTGGAATCCTGGTCGTAATGTGCGCCTTTCATTACGCGGTACTCCGAAGACAAGGGGCCGGTTGGATCGGTCACCGATGATGCTGTATCATATCTTGCATAGTTATCGTTACACCATTCAAGGACGTTGCCGTTCATGTCATAAAGGCCGAATTTGTTGGGCAGCTTTTGGGCAATCGGCTGCACCTCATTACCGGAGTTTCGATTGTACCAGGCATATTTGTCGGCCTTTTCAAAGGAACCGTCATCCCCCCAGCTGTATGCGCTGTTCGTATCGGCGCGGGCGGCGTATTCCCATTCAGCTTCCGTGGGAAGACGGTAACCGTTGTTACCGTAATATATGCGCACATCACTCATCCTTGAACAGTATTTGAAATCGCGATGCCAGCTGTGTTGAATGTTTCTCCAACTGTAAACCGCATCGAGCCCGGCGGCACTGCTCATGGCGTTACAGAACAAGACTGCGTCATACCAGGTAACCTTGTGAACCGGCTTCATATCCCCCGTCCAACGGGATGGGTTGACACCTGTGATTCTCATGTATTCCTTCTGAGTGACGGGAGTGGCACTTATCATGTAATCGTATGTAAATGACACTTGGTGCGCGGGATTTTCGTTGGCAAAAGGACCGTCGGGATTGTCGGTGCCCCGGATAAAGGATTTACCCTTGGAATCGATAGAAACCATTTTCCTGGTCAGGTCCCGGTTGAAGCTCAGCTGCAAGTTCTTGCTTACTGTACAGTAGATTGGATATTGCTGCGGGAAATAACCATCGGGGGCGGCAAAAAGAATAAGCGTATCTTCACGGCCCAGGCATTCGTCAAAACTTTTCGATGTCGTTTCAAATTTCTTTGCGGACAGATTCCCTGTATTTGAGAAATATCGTTTCGAGGAAAACCCGTATGATGGGATTGTCATGGTCGATCCGGAAGTTTTCAGTTCGTAAATATATAAACCGGCTCCCGGGGAAGGCAGTTTGGTTGAAAACGCCCCCTTCTTTATTTCTCCGTCGAATAATACCGCAACTCTCCTTCCCGCGATATTATAAGCGGACACCGTTATATGGTCGGGAGCAGGACAATTCCAGTGAAGGCGATCGTGTTTGATAAAAACAGGCTGTGTGGTGTAAGTTCTTTCTTTAAGGTTTCTTACAGGTAAACTCGAGAACCTGAAATAGCCGTCGGTGTCGGTTGTGCATTTTCGGATAACGTATTTTATACCGATGACCGCCTGCGCAATCGGCTCCCCTGTCAGTGAATCGGTAAGTGTTCCGTCGATATCCATTACCGCGTATGATTGAGTGAAAACGATTGTCAAAAACATACAGATCATGTTTTTCATTGCATACCTGACAAGGGAAATAAGTTTAAGGTTCAAGCGGCGTGAGCACGAGAGCTTTCTTTAATTATAAATAAATGAGAATTCCCGATTCAATGAAAATCGGGGCTGCATCCGTCATTATCGTGCGCTTCGGATCGCAAGGCCAAGCGAAACAATGCCTTAAAGTAGAAAGAAAAGTTTACCGGTATGAATCTGCGAAAAAAAAGCGAAAAATGCCTTCAAAGGACCAACCGACAGGCAGTTGACGGCTTAGCCGTGTACTAACCAAGCAAAATCGAGTTTATCTCATCATGAAATCCATTTGCAGCGGCTGATATGGGCACTCCGTCTATTTTGAGCACGGGTACCATGCCCATAAGAGCATTGGTCAGGAAAACCACGTCAGCTTCTTTAAGCTTCTCAACGCTTATTTTGCACTGCTCTACCTGTATGCCCCTTTCGGACAAAATGTCGCAAACCGCCCTTTCCATTGTACCCGGTAGTACATGTTCGGACTGGGGGCGGTACCATTTGCCCTTAATAACGCAAAGTATATTGGCGGTGGCGGTTTCGCTTACACTCCTGTCTATATTTAATATGAGGGCCTCATCCGCACCATTAAGCCCCGCCCATCTATTGGCCATTTTGTAAAACATATAGTTCATTGTTTTGTGGGATGATAGATGCATATATCTGCTGTGAGGGTACACGGCCAGATGCAACCCGTTTCGTCCCAGGGTGTGAAGCCTGTGTACGTAGGGGCGAGCCGTTACAAGCATATTCACCTGCGCTTTTCCCGGCTCGCCCGCAGCGGCCAGAATCTTTACGGCGGCTGTGTCGTTTGAAAGTCCGCATCGATCAACCACCTGCGCAACAACCTCATCCCACGTAATGTCCGGAGGCTCGATTCCGAAACAAAATCTGAAAGATCGATTGAAACGCTCGATATGCCTGTTTAATCGGTACGGCTTTGCGCTTTTGACCCGTACGGTTTCGAAGATACCGTTTCCGTAAAGAAAGCCCTCGTCGTTTACAGATACATAAATTTCATCCCGGGGTATGAATTTGCCGTTGTACCAGGCTGTGGGAGTCGGCGGTTCATCAAATGATGCCGCCCGGCCAAGCGCGCTTATCAGTGTCTTGCCCTTATGGAGAGTCTCCTCGTATTCATCGGCCGGATCAGAGTCGTACACAATACCGCCGCCGACCGAAAACAAAAGCCTGTCGTCTTTTATTGTTGCCGTACGGATAGCGATTGACAGGTCCATGGTATCATGAAAACTTATATAGCCGATCGATCCTGTATAGATATGACGACGGACCGGTTCGAGTTCGTCAATAATCTCCATCGACCGTATTTTTGGACATCCTGTAATCGACCCGCCCGGAAAAGCAGCACGAATAAGATCTACCGCATCTTTGTTTTCATCAAGCACGCCGTCAATGGTTGATACAAGATGAAACACATTTTCGTATGCTTCCACGCGTTTGTGCTCTCGTACTTTTACCGACCCGGGGACGCAAACTTTTCCAATATCGTTTCGCATAAGATCAACAATCATCGACAGCTCCGCATCATCCTTGCGGCTTGCGGCAAGAGTATTGCGGTTTTTCCTGTCCTCTTGTAATGTCTTTCCACGAGGTTTCGTACCTTTAATCGGGCGGGTTTCAACGCGCCGGCCGCGAAGCTCGATGAACCTTTCGGGCGATGTGGAGACGATATGGTGGTCGCCCGCATTTATATACGAAAAGAATGCCGCCGGGTTTAATTCAAAAAGAGAGGAAAAGAGTAGGAATGCATCCCCTTGGAATGCGGTTTCAAACCGTTGAGACATGTTTACCTGATACACGTGGCCGCGAATTATATAATCGCGAATCGCCTCAATGGATCGCATATACTCTTCTCGGGTAAAGCATGATTTTATGCCTGAACATGTCGCTTTCTTTGCTGCGGCAACAGGAGAGGAGCCAAGAAGCGAACGATGGAATGATTTCAGGCGCTTTAGCGCATCGCCCGCCGGTGATGAAACGTGAACCGTTCTCTTTTCCTCAAAACGATCTTCTACAAGCATTACCGACGGTGCAACCATGTAGAGGTGCGGCAGATGAAGATCATCTATACTGGTTCGCGGAAGGATTTCAATGCAGTCTTTCAGGTCATACGACAGATACCCAAGCAGCCCGGCACAGATCGGAAGCGGATAGTCGTTATCGGGCAGCTTATATAAACGCAGTATATGCTGCAGAATATGCAGAGGATCGATTTCAAAGGTTTTGCTGCTCCCCGCCGATTCAACAGTTGCATGAGTCAGATTTGCCCTGATCGAAAGCCACGGATCGATTCCCAGTATGTCGTAGCGGGCACAATCGGCTATTCCACCGCTTGTCAATACTACGGTGCCGGGAAGGTGAACAAATTTTGCCGCAATATCAAGAAACGAAAGATCGGATTGCAAAGGCGAGGATACCGGAGCATCCGGTGCGGAAGGCAAAAAATCTTGTATAGACTGCAAAGAAGGTGAAGTCATATGAGTTGCTCCCCCAGCGGCCCAAGTTTCAGAAAATTCTGGATCATAGTAAAGCCCTCCGGTGTAAGAAAACTTTCCGGATGAAATTGCACGCCGTGAAGCGCATGCTTGCGATGTGATATTCCCATGATTTCACCCTCTTGTGCTCTTGCGGTAATCTGTAATTCATCACTTATACGATCAACTACAAGTGAGTGATATCGTGCCGCAACAGTAGGGTTTGTAACTCCACTGAAAAGACCTTTTCCCGTATGCTTAATTGAGCTGGTCTTTCCGTGCATGGGCAGAGGTGCACGCACGGTTATACCGCCGAAAGCCTCATTGATGCACTGCATACCAAGACATACTCCCATAATGGGAATCCGCTCATAAAGAGAGTGGATCAACTCCACCGAAATACCCGCCGCGGCCGGGTCTTTTGGTCCCGGGCTTATGACTATGTAGCCTGGATTCTGTTGCTTAACCTGCTTTACGGAAATTTTGTCGGCTCTGATAACGGATACTTCCAGAGGATACGCTCTAAACATCTGAACCAGATTGAAAGTAAACGAATCGTAATTGTCTATCACCAGCAGAGACGGTTTCATAGCTGCTCACCTTATAACATTGTATACCCGCCGTCAACGGGCAGGTAAGTTCCGGTCATGAATTGTGAAAGATCACTTGCCAGAAAGAGAATCGCACCGGCTATGTCGCGTGGGAGACCGTTTCTTCTCAGAGGGCAATTTGCGGCGGCCGTCTCTTTAATTCGGTTCGACATGGTTGTTGTCGAGTCGGTCAAAGTCAACCCGGGGGCGACTGTGTTGACGCGAATACCCTCGGGGCCGAGTTCAGCGGCCAGGGCCCTGACAAATGCATCGAGTGCAGCCTTTGCGGAACCGTGAGCACAATATCCGGGTCGTGAAAATTTTGACATCGTGCTGGATACTGCAATGATACTCCCGCTTTTTCGCTCAGCCATTTCGGGTACAACTGCCTGACAAAGCAAAAACATGGATTTCAATTCATCGGTGAGTTTGCGTTCGAAATCGGTCCAGTTGATTTCCGTAAAGGGCAGGATCTTAAAACCAATAGCCGCGTTTGAAACCACTACATCTATTTTACCGTAATGATTTCGTACCTGCTCAACAAGCTTTTCTACATGCGAGGGGTTTGTCGTATCCGCCTGGAAAATTTCGGCGTTTCCTCCGTCCTCTTCCACTATCTCCTTTATCATGTGCGCATGCTTATCGCTTCTGAAGTAGTTTACAGCTACTGATGCTCCCTGGCTTGCCAGAAGCCTCACCGTGGAACGGCCGATTCCTCTGCTTCCTCCGGTAACAAGTACCACTTTGTCTTCAAGGAGGCCGGGCTGACGTTTGTGAGAGAGTTTGCCGCCGGTATTTCGCGGCTTTTGTACAACTGAATCATCATCGGTCTCCATAAGGTCATCTAACTGAGTAAGCTTAGAGGCCAGTTCATCAAGCCGCGGGTATTCGAATATCTTCGAGAGAGCTATTTCCAGTCCCATGCGTACTTTTATTCTTGCCGTGAGACGAGTGGCGGAAAGTGAGTGTCCGCCCAGCTCAAAAAAGTGCGCACGCTTTCCGATTCGCTCTTCGGGTATTTCCAAAACCTCGGACCAAAGCTCCGCAAGTAACCGCTGCATTGCACTGGTCGGTGCCTGGTATGTATCGCTTTGCTGCAATATCCCCGATGTTACCTTTAGACCGCGACGGTTGAGTTTACCGTTTGGAAGTTTGGGAAGTTCATCCAGCGCAATGAAAGCTGAGGGCACCATATAAGAAGGCAGATTCTTTTCGAGAAAAAGTCTGAGTTTCTTAATGTCAACTTCGATGCCGGGTTGTCGGACGAAAAAAGCAAGCAGCCTGCCTTTTTCACCCACAACCGCCCGGTACCCCATGCCCTCATATTCACCCATTACCTTTTCCACATGCCGCACATCGACCCGAAACCCGCGAATCTTTACCTGAAAGTCCCAACGCCCCAGATATTCCAGATTCCCGTCTCCCAGATAACGAACAACATCACCCGTATTATAAAGGATGCCGCCGTAATCGCTGCCGAAAGGATTTTTAATGAACCGTTCCTTTGTAAAGTCCTCAAGACGATGATAGCCCAGGGACATTCCTGCCGACGCCACATGCATCTCACCGGGTACACCCTGCGGAACAGGTCGTCCCAACTGATCCAGCACGTATACCTGCGTGTTCTGGATCGGTTTTCCTACCGGAACAAAGCCCTGTGTCCCGTCAAACTTCTCCGTATCGTAGTATGTCATGTCGTTAAGTTCTGTGCATCCATAATTATTAAGCAGTTTCGCTCCCGGAATTATCTCCCGAAACATCATGACCATCTCTGCGGTAAGCGGCTCGCCGGCTGTCGTACAATAGCGCAGCGAGGGAAGGGATATCTTTGACTCCTTCATATAAAAAAGCATGGACATCATGTGTGAGGGCACAAGGTTTACGCGTGTCGCTTTAGACTCGATCAATGCATTTACAAAAAGTGCCGGATCCTTAACCCTGTCCGTTTCTATAAACGTTAACGGACAGCCGTTCAGCAGTCCGGCGAAAATCTCTTTGACCGAGACGGCAAAGGCAATGGTAGTTTTCTGGGCAACCATTTCATCCCGGGTAAAGGGCCAGTTTGATTCTAGATTATTGAACCAGTTGATCAGCTGTCGATGTGGTACGCGCACACCTTTGGGAGTGCCGGTCGACCCGGATGTATACATAAGATATGCAAGGTCCTCCGGTTTCAATTTTACCCGCGCGGGCTCTAGAAAAGCATTGTCGGTCGTGACAGGTAACTTTCCATCAACGACTAAGCAAGCATCCTCTTTCAGGCCGAAGATTGACTTTTCCGATAGTGTACATACTGTCAGTTTCGGCTGCGCATCCCGGGTGATCAGATTTAGATACGATTCGGGATATGACGGATCGAGCGGAACATATGCGGCTCCGGCTTTCCATATGGAGAGCATGGCTGCAAGCATGGTAGCACTGCGCTCCATGCAGATGCCGACAACATCACCCGGCTTTACTCCGCGCTTTGTAAGTTTAGAGGCAAAAAGATTTGCCGCCGAGGCTATTTCGCGATAGCTCCATTTGCCGCGGCTGTCACAGCAGGCGAGAGCATCGGGGTTTTTAAGCACCTGCTCATCCCAACGCGTAACAAAATCTCGTTTATCCCCGGTCGTGCATCGTGTAGAATTATACTCGACAAACAGGCGTTGACGGTCGCTTTCGGTAAACATCGTCAAATCGAACAGCTTTTTTTTACCGCTTGTCATCATTTCACGCAGCAGCTGCTCGTGATGTTTCAAAAGGTTTTGGATCGTGGAAGCCCGGTATAGATCCGATGCATACATAACCTCAACTTCCAGTTTGTTTCTGTCGCCGGTAAAGGACAGCTCTATTTCACAACGTGCAACTGCATCCTTGCCGGTTGCCGTGCGATATCCCTCATGTCCAGGGTAGGAGCAAAACCGGATGCCTCCCGGATTAGATTGTTGCAGGTGAGTGCGGGGAAAGTTTTGGTGGCGTATCACAAGAGGCAGGAGAGGATTTGTCTGGTCGCCGCGCTCAATTGCAGAAGAGTAAACAATGCGCTCAAAAGGCACTGCCTGATGATCAAAGCCCGAAAGAGCGCTCGAGCGTACTGAATTCATGAATTCTTCAACGGTCATGTCCTCGTCAACTATCACGCGCAGCGGGAGTATATTGACGAAAAACCCGATAAGCTGCTCTATTTCGGGAAGAATCCTTCCCGACGTTGTGGTCCCGATACAAAGATCCTGCTTACCTGTATATCGCTTGACAGTCAAGGCCAGAGCGGCCAGCAGGCACATAAACATTGTACAACCGTTGGTCTGAGCAAATCTCTCAAGTGATTCGGAGAAGTCTTTTGGATAAATATGCTCCAGCCGCTCACTGATTTTGCCGCAATCGGGAGTCCTTAGAAAATCGGCAGGTAATTCAAGTGACGCCTCGTATCCTTCGAGATGTTTATGCCAGTACGCCAGTCCCTCGGAGAGATCGATTTTTCTTTGCCAATGTGCGAAATCCGTATATTGGACGGGAAGAGGGCTGAGCTGAGGTTTACCGTCGGTTGAAAATGCGGCATAGCATTGCTGCAATTCGGAAAACAATATGCTCTCCACCGACCAACCGTCGGCCGCTATGTGATGAACGTTAAGCAGCAGGATGTGGCGCTTCGGATTAATCCTAAGAAGCTGTCCCTTGATGATCGGACCGTTTTCGAGATCGAATACGTGACGGGCGTTTTCTTCTATGTAACGGGAAATCTCACCTTCTTCGACATGGACAAGAGTAAGTTCAAACGGTTGAGGTGGGTTGATGATCTGTACTATCTCCCCTCGATCATTGGTCTTATAGAGTGCCCGCAACGTTTCATGACGACTTATGATTTGCGTAAGACTTTTGTTTAGGGAGGCTACATCCAATTCTCCTTCAAGAAGAAAAACAACGGGTATGTCGTAACTGAGGTCATGTGGATTCTTTTGGTTGAGCATCCACATCCTCTCCTGAAACCACGAGAGCGGATGTCCTGCGCCCCTTCGTGTTACCGGTGTAATAGTCGTCGCTCTATTCATTATTCTCCTGTCTCCGGATATCAAAACTACTGGTTTTGCGTAAAATAAGTGATGTTGATAATAAAAGGAAAGTGAATAAGTGAAGGGAATGTTTGGCGTAAAATGTGACTTATCCTTGTAACCTGTTCATGTGTAGACCTTTAGTTCTACAATAAATCATCATTTGTATTCTTTCGATCTGGATATTAGATCGTGAAAAAGATATACTGTATACTGAGGAAAATGTATGGCCAATATCTTTGATTACTACGACTACAGGAAATATCTAAGGGATGTCTATGAGGAGCGTCATTCGAATGATCCCCGTTTTTCCTACCGTTACATACAGGAAAAAACCGGCATCGACCCAGGTTTTCTGGTCAAAGTATTCAACAGTCGTAAAAATCTCCCCGAAAACGCCATCCCCCGATTCATCAAGCTGCTCAAGCTCAAAAAGAGGCAGGCTCAGTACTTTACCAACCTGGTTTTCTTCGGTAGGGCCAAATCCGACATCCAAAAGAAAGCCTGTTTCGAGAAGCTGCTTTCTTTCTGTGAACCCGGTTCGCGCACGGTAGATGTCGATGCTTATGAATTTTATTCTAAATGGTACTACACCGCGATTCGGGAAATCGTAGGCTTTTATCCCTTTTCCGGAAACTACGAGGAGTTGGCAAGCCTTCTTAATCCGCCGATTGAGGCTTGCCAGGCACAAAAAGGGATTGAGCTTCTGGAGCGATTGCAATTTATCATTAAAGATGAAACCGGACGGTACAGACCCACACATCGATTTATTACAACCGGTGAAGTTTGCCGTTCGTTTGCCGTACGGGAATTTCAGAAACAGACGATTCAACTGGCCTCGGACTCTCTGGAGGCTGTTCCAAAGGAAAGACGGGATATATCGACGATAACCGCGACGCTTTCGGATGAGGGATTCAACAGGTTGAAGGAAAAGCTTGCCGATTTTCGCAGGGAAGTGCTTGCGCTTGCAAAAGAAGAAGAGAATGCAAATTGTGCTTATCACATAAATTTTCAGCTGTTTCCGATCAGCAGGCAGTGGCGGGAGCATGAGAAATGAAAATCGGTTCCGGTGTTTTTCTGATCACAACCATTTTGCTGCTGTCGGGTTGCGGCTCATCTGATCTGGCGGGAGGCCCCGGTACCGGATCCGAGACCACCAACAGTATGACTGTCGCAGCTTACTATCCTGATGGAACAGCGGCAGCCAACGCCGTCGTTCGCATTCGAAACCGAAACTATCTTGCCGGTTTGCCGGATAACCTCTCCAATTTCAGCAAAGACACTCTGACAGACAGCAATGGTCTGGTGACTGTGTTTCTCGATCCCGGCGAATACACGATCGAGACAAATGATATGCGGGGCCATGCCGCACAATCCTCCAATTCCGTATCCTTGAACGACAGCATCTACATCATGCCGGTCCTCGAATCTACCGGCTCAATTACGGGCAGTCTTGATTCCCTCCAAGATGCCTTTGATGTTCGCGTTGGTGTTTACGGCCTCGAAAGAACGGCTGTGGTTGACACCGTAAACGGAAGTTTTGTTCTCGGGGACATGCCGGCTGGGATTTACACGATAAAAGTCACTTCCATTCAAAACCATTCAATCCTGCCCGAAATAAGCGGCGTATTGGTGACAAGCGGCACACACCACGATATCGGAACGCTCAGCTCTACCGGGCGGTCTGCGCAGATGATACATCTGAACACAACTTTTGGGGGAGCGGGGGTACCGGAAACGGTATATGATTTCCCGGTGATGATCCGCCTTGATGACAGTAACTTTGATTTTGACAGTTTTCGGTCTTTCGAAAGTTCGCTTATCTTCCGAAAGGGTGCTCATGAACTTCCCCACGAAATCGAGTTTTGGGATACACAGAAAAAAGAAGCGGTGGTATGGGTCAAAGTGGATACTCTTCGGGGTGACGGGATCACAACTGTCCTGATGGAATGGGGTAATGCGTCAGGGAATGATTTTTCAAATGGATCGGTTGTTTTTGACACAAGTTTAGGTTTTCGGGGCGTGTGGCACATGGCGCAGGGAAGTGACGGCATGGCGCACGATGCCACCCAAAATGGAAATCACGCGATAAATAACGGAGCTTTAGGTGTACCCGGCATAATCGGTGAGGGCGGGGCGTTTGATGGTGAGACCGCCTTCTATGAGGTTT
This sequence comes from uncultured Fibrobacterota bacterium, assembly GCA_964586285.1. Taxonomy (GTDB): domain Bacteria; phylum Fibrobacterota; class Chitinivibrionia; order Chitinivibrionales; family CAYFVL01; genus CAZPHU01. Next base: position 10,978 of record CAZPHU010000028.1, read on the forward strand.
CGGACGGTGCGAGTGCCGGTCTGGATTTCGGAGTAGAGGACACGTTTACACTTTCCGCCTGGATTTATGCGGATGAGCTGGATTCGGAATACCAGGACATAATTACCAAAGGCAACCATCAGTACGGCATGCAGATAAATAAGCTGAACGCATGGACTCTTTTTAAGTTTCGACACCGGTCGGGCTGGGACACCACATGCTACGTCGCCGCGGAACGAGTTTGGACTCATGTGGCGGGTGTCTTTGCCGGTGGAGATCAATATTTGTATATAAACGGCAAACCGGTCGCCGATACTTTCGGTACAATAGCATCCACCGACGACAGAGACCAGTCTTTCAACCTCCTCTTCGGCCGCCGGTCGGATCTGCCCGAACGCTATTTCAAGGGCATACTGGATGAGATCCGCATCGTCGGCAGGCGGCGTTCGACCTGGTGGATCAAACTCTGTTTCGAAAACCAGCGGCAAGATCAGACACTGGTCAACATATATAGGTAGGATCAAGGATCGAGGATCAAGGGATTAGGAAACAAGCGGTTCGGTTGTCTGGAGGGATATGGGGCGAGCGGTTAGGAAGCAAACGGTCCGGTAGGTACGGGGGCATTGGTCGAGAATTGAGAAATCAGTATATAAACGCTCCGGCAAGCCGGAGCGTTTGATGTTTCTAAAAACCTCGGGTAAAAACTAAGTTCCTCTCCTCACCGCCCGCACATTTCATCTTCAGGATGTAAACCCCTGATGCCAAATGCGAACGGTCGACAGCCAAAACATTTTGACCCTTTTTTGCCTTGCCCCTGAACAGAGTGTTGAGTTTACGACCGGATACATTGAAAAGATCTATTCTGATCTCGGAGGCTTTCGGCAGATAAAAGCATAATTCGTTTTTGACAAAAGACAATTCTATATTCCTTCCAGTGTGCGGCTTTGTTTTGACTCCGACCAAGGAGCCGTGCAAAGCGTCGTTACTGTATGAAATCAAATCGATGTTTGCGCCGCCTTCTTCGGTAAGTGCGGTCAGAGTAACACGGTTCTCTCCTTGTGCAAACTCGATGGGTATCGATACCGCTGCCCAGGATGACCAGCCATGGGTGGAGGGCATGCTCACCGATGAGTGTTGCTCTGAGCCATTGACGGATACCAAAACCGGACGGTCTTCGCTGCTTCCATTTGCATACCGAAATGTAATATCTGCGGCGAGCGCTTCATCGGCATGTATTTTCCACGTGGCGTAAGCCCCAAGTGCATTGGTAAAGTTAGCGTATCCCTGTCCGACAAAACCTTCATTGGTACTTTCCACAATACCGTCAAGATCCACAGCATCTTCCCCCTGCAGCGACCCCACGCACGCGGATACCCCTGTCTCTCCTCCAGCGCACATGCCGCAATCGTCCTCGTACGCCTCACCGCCCCAGTCCCCGTTGCAATCCTGTCGGCAGGGCTCTTCACCGGTGCTGCCGCCGACACAAGTACCGCAGTTGTCAAAATAGGCTGTCCCGCCGAGAACCCCCGCGCAATCTTCCACCGGTTCTCCGTTTACAAGAGTGATATCCGGCACCGGAGCACCGTCGGGAAAGTAGTATCCCACGTGCGTCGGTTGATTGTAGGCAACGTTTTGCCAGGCAACGGACAAACGATAGACCGGATCGTGCATAAGAGTGTAATTTTTTCTTTCGGTGGGAATCGTGGTAGTATAAACCAGCAAAGCGTTGTTGTTCTCGTGACGCCAGATCACCTCCTCGCGCCAATCACCCAGAATGTCGGCGGCAAGTCCGGGGTTACTTTTGGTTCCATTATTTTTCCCGGCATTCGAGGCGAAAAGCAATCGACCGTTAATAACGTCGGTTATTGTTGTGCCGTCCAGCAGCTCCCGGTGTACATCACCATCCCAGTACGCAAGAAAGTTCGTTGAGGAAGTTGAGAGGCTTATCCGATCACCTTTACAATCAAAAGGCCCATGTCCCGATGCCCAGATCTCCGCGCCACGATGATCCGGATGCACATCGGCTGCAACTCCTCTTCCTACATCCCTGGAATCCCGAATCGACAGTATCATCTCTCCCGTAGCCGCATCCCTGTACGAAATACCCCAGGTTCCTCCTTCATGAGGCATAAAAAACTCCAGCCCCGGTCTGTCAGGATCGAAATCTCCCAGATGCGTGGCGTCTCCATGACCGTATCCTGTCGAATACATGCCTGTTCCGTCATTATCTATTGCACATGCACCATACATTATTTCATCCGCCCCGTCACCGTCCACATCCCCGACCGAAAGGCTGTGAGCGCCCTGTCCGGCATAACTTCCATACCCCTCATTGCTGTCAAAAGTCCAGCGATGACTCAGCTGCGAACCGTCCCAGTCCCAGGCGGCCAACACGGTTCTGGTGTAATACCCTCTACACATCACAAGCGAAGGACCTTCACCATCAAGATATGCGATACAGGCAAGAAAACGATCAACGCGATTACCGTAATCGTCTCCCCATAATGCATCGATATTATCGCCTCTTTCGGGGATATACTCAACTGTAGCCATTTCTGCTCCTGTTTCACCATTGAAAACAGTAAGGTACTCCGGTCCCCTGAGTATGTAACCACCGGCATTTCGGTAATCCTCTTGATCATCATCGTTTGCGGCGGGGCCGTCACTCAAATAGGCTCCGGTTCCGTCCCTGGTTCCAGGAGCAGTTTTACAGGCAACCTCCGCTTTACCGTCGCTGTCCAGATCGTACACCATAAACTGAGTATAGTGGGCACCCGATCTGATATTCACTCCCAAATCGATTCTCCACAAACTTGTCCCATCAAGCGTTACCGCCTCCAAAAGAGTATTATCGGTGTGCCCCGATTGCGAATTGTCCCTGGCATTGGACGGAGACCATTTAATAACCAGCTCATAATCCCCGTCTCCATCCAGATCACCACACGAGAGGTCATTAGGTTCGTAACTTCCACCCCCGGGCCCGTCCGAGGGACGATTCAGTGGTATAGACATGAAGGGACGATCCCACACATCGACACTTTTCGACGGCTGTGATTCGGTGCCGTCAACAATTGAAGTCACATGATAGGTATCCCCCGCCCCCCCATCATCATCCACATAGTTGGAACTTTCGGTGATCGGCTCCGCATTGATTTTCTCGGAATTGCGGTAGATGTTAAACGCGATATCCTGCGGTTCGGTTCCAAGAATACGCCACGAGATAAAAACATCATCACCGCGATTAACCGCCACAACACCCCTGTCCAGATTTTCCATGAGACGAGCACCGTCGGCGCGGCCGGTTACGAGTACGCACGAGATTATCACCCAGAGGTGCAAAACCCGTGCACCCCAACAGTTGCTTCTTACTAAAGAAGTAATTGGAGAGCTTTTTTCGATCATCCCATAATCCCTTCGGTTAATTCATTTGATAATGACCATTCATCGCGCATTGAGACGGTTCCTGCAGGTTTGGCGATTGGTTCCGTAACCGATATTATAAGGCAAAATTAATTGAAAATTTTCCTTAATTCGGGTTTTGGAGGAAAATCTATAGTACTTGCGGTCTACGGTTGTCCTCGATACCCGAGGGGCATAGCAAAATAAAGGCGTACCGGCAGTCAACTTTGTGCATTGTTGATTGAGTGAATACTTCAAATATGACATGTAACACTAAAAGGTGGCTGTCTCATGAGCACAGTATGAACGCTGCGTGTGACGGGCCCCCTTCCTATGTGAAAGAATGAAGCTTCCGCAAGAGTATTTTTCTCAGGAAAACGCCTGTCCACAATCGAAACAAACCTTAACTCACCGGCAGATTCCGTTGTGAGTGCTCTCAAAAGAAGAAAACTCTTTACCAACGGGTATGGTTTTGATTAATTTATTGTTTGCAAAATTTGTTTAACGGACCGACGGGAGGAAACATGCGTCCTTTTCTATCATATACAATTTGTCTTCTTTATATACTTTTGGTATACATTTCCTGCACCACACCGGTGGAACCATTTGTTTCAAAAGAAGCAAAGGTCAAACTGTACTTCACCAACCTGCAACCCGCCGATGATGGGAGTTACAGCGACACTACAGGTAAGGAGATTCGAATCAAGGCGATAGGAAAACTCTGGCATCTGATCGATACCTGTATTCTTTATTGGGATGATGATACAACCGTTGGTATTTCACGAAGCGACAACAAAGATGATTCGGTGATTCTGTCACACGTTTTCACCTCTCCCGGTCTCAAGGAGATCACCGTACGCACTATCCGTAAGGATGAGGATGAAACTGAAAACTCAATTTCCATCGACATCGTCAAACGCCCCATGCAGATCATATCGATGCCCGCCGATACGGTGATGAATGTAAAGGAGTCGCTTTCATGGAAAATCGATGCGGTCGGAAGCGGTCCGCTTCATTACGTATGGTACCGGGATGGTGTCGAGGAGCCTTTTCATGAAAGCGATATGCTTACCTTTGATTCTTTGACCATGGAGGATGCCGGTACATATGTCTGCACAATCAGTAACCCGTTTGGGGATACTGCTCATACCGAGGCGGCGATGCTGACGGTAATACAAACCAATCGAACACCTGTTTTTGTTGGAGAAGCTCCCGACACGCTCTATGTTATGCGGGATGGGGATACAATCCACATCCCGTTAAGCGCCGTGGATGCCGACAACGATTCGGTAATGTTTAGTCTTGATGATCCGACCCTTCCCAAGGGGGCTGGAGCAGCTGTTTCGGCCGACACTTTGCGGGTCTGGATGCCGGTAAACATATCCGGCGACTTTCAACTCACTGTTCATGCCGCTGACGGTATCAGCGATACTACAAAGGATATACAGATCACGGTTGAGGATAAGACGGCTCCTGCCGCACCGATTGTCCACGGTCCTTCTATCACTAACGAATCGCTGCCGAGATGGAGTTGGTCGTCACAAGGTGAAGTTGCGGCGGCATATCGATACAAACTTGACAGTGACAATCTGGAGTCGGATGCAACGGTTACAACAGATACGGTGTTTATTCCGCCTACCGACCTCCAAGAGGGGGTACATACTTTTTACATCCAGCAAAAAGATTCGAATGGAAACTGGTCCGCTATCGCAGCCGGTAGGGTAAGAGTGGATTATACGCCGCCTTTTTCTCCGGAAGTGCAGGGGGACAAGATCACCAACGATTCGACTCCGAGTTGGAGCTGGCGATCAGTCGATGAGCAGGGGGCCGGGTTGTTTCGAATTCGGCTGTACTCCGATGACGGGGGAGCACTTTTTGCCGCCGATACAGTTGATACGGTTTTCAGTCCTGAAGCTACTCTTGGAAATGGGATGTGGATTTTCAGTGTAAGTGAATGCGATTCCGCCGGAAACTGGTCCAAACCCGATACTTTTATCACAGTCGTCGACCGGGAAGCCGGTCCGCCTCCCGTTGTGGAGGTTGACAGTCCCACCAACAACAGGAAACCAACCTGGAGCTGGACTTCAGGGGGAGGGCTGGGAGAGTATCGTTATACATTGCGTGATGAGGATTCCCTTTTTGCGGCCGACACAGTTACTGATACTTTGTATACACCCGAAAACGATTTGGAAGAGGGAGAATACTCGCTTCTGGTAGAAGAGAAGGACCAGGCGGGTAATTGGTCGCAAGCGGGATGGGCCGTTGTAGTTATCGATACCACCGGGCCGCAAAATCTTCGGATCGCCGCCACTTCACCTACCCGTGAGCGCAAACCTACATGGATCTGGATATCGGGCGAGGGGGGATGCGGGAAATTTAAGATTGCCCTGAATGAGGAAGATGCACTGCTGGATGCGCTTGAGAGTTCATCATTTGAATTCACTCCCGAAAATAATCTGGATGAGGGGACACATATATTGTATGTCCAGGAGCGAGACAGCGCGGGTAACTGGTCGGAGGTTGTCTCGCACGAAATAGTAATCGATATCACTCCTCCACAACCGCCTTTGGTAAGTGGTCCGGCTACCACCAATGATTCGACACCTCAATGGAGCTGGAACGGTACGGGTGCCGGAATTTATCGTTATAAACTTAATTCGGAGGATTTTTCCGAAGGTTATGTCGAGACATCCGAACAGAATTTTTCTCCCTCCGAGGCGTTGAGTGAAGGAAATCACGTTCTTTATGTCAGGGAGCGAGATTTGGCCGGCAACTGGTCGGGACCGGGCACATTTACCATCCTCGTGGACTACACACCGCCCGCTTCGCCTTTGCTTTTTGCCGTATCACCAACCAACGATATAATGCCTACCTGGAACTGGACGGCGGGCGGCGGCGAAACCGATGCAACTTTTCGTTACAAGCTAAACGATAACAAGCTTGAAACCGATGCGATTGAAACAGCCAGCTTAAGTTTTACTCCTTCTGAGACACTTTCGGTCGATGACCACACTTTTTATATCCAGCAAAGCGACGCGGCCGGTAACTGGTCGGAAGTGGAGAGTTTAACTGTAACGATCGATCTTTCCGCCTCTCCGCCCCCCAACTGGTCGAGTATGCCGGTGATTACCAACAACATTAAGCCAACCTGGGCGTGGCGCAGCGGAGGCGGCAGCAGGTATTATCGCTTCAGCCTCGACTCTTCTGATGTAACAATGATTTCCGATTCGGGCAGCGATACCAGCTTCACACCGGCTCAGGAGCTTAACGAGGGGCTGTATACTCTCTACGTTCAAGAACGTGATTACGCCGGGAACTGGTCCGACTCAACTTCCTTCGAACTTGAGATAGACCTCACCCCGCCGGCCGCGCCGACAGATATCGCTCCCGCGCTCACCAATAGAGCCTCTCCTCGATGGAGCTGGGTATCGGGAGGTGGAGGATGTGGAGTATTCAGGTATAAAATCGGTGATGATGATTTTTCGAGAGGAGCAAATACAATATCCTCTCCACAGCTTATTGCCGATGTCGAATATGACCACGGTGAAACTGTTACAATTTACGTTCAGGAAAGTGATATTGCCGGTAACTGGTCGGCGGCGGCTCAAATCACCACCGAGATAGATTTGGCCGGACCTAACGAGCCTCTTTTTGCCGAGGTAGTTTCACCAACGCGCGAAACTCGTCCCGTCTGGTCTTGGTCGTCGGGCGGGGGTGACGGTGAGGGAACTTATCGACTGAAACTGAATAACTCCGATTTGACTATAGATGCACTCGTTTTGGATACGACAGTATTTACACCCGAAAATGATTTGCCTGAAGGTGAGCATAAACTTTACGTACAGGAGCGTGACGGTATAGGGAACTGGTCTGATGCCGCGGTTAAAACTATCGTGATCGACACTACACCCCCGTCAAGCCCAACAGTCAGTGTAAATCCCTCGGGAGAGACCAGAAACAGACGACCCGTATGGTCGTGGGAACCGGTGGGCGGAGGAACAGGGATATATCGATATCGTTTGAATAATCCCGAGCTGCAAAATCAGCCGATCACGAGTGTAATCGAACCCTTCTCCCCAGAAACCGATTTACAGGACGGTGTGCATGTTTTTTATGTACAGGAGAGAGATGAGGCTGGAAACTGGTCCGAATCGGGTGAGGCGTCGGTGACCATAGACAATCTGCCTCCTTCGGGCCCGTCAATCACCGCGACAACCCCCACCTACGATATTACTCCAACATGGAGATGGACAAGCGGAAACGGTGGAATGGGCGTATACAGGTATCGGCTGAACAATGCGGATGTTACTACCCAGCCGGAGGTAACAACAACCTCATATACTGCTTTAAACGCGCTGGGTATTGGAGATCATTCCTTGTATGTGCAGGAGCGCGATCTTGCCGGCAACTGGTCTCCGGTAAAATCAAAGACCGTAACGATCGAGCAGGATCCGTTCGACGCCATCACTTATCAGGATGTGAAAAAAACAGCGGCATCTATGAAAGGGGGCATCATTTGCGGAAGTGAGAGCAGCTGTCCGGAAATAATTTTTTACAAGACCAAAGCCGGTGTGTACGGCAAGATGCGCATTAAACCTTTAATCATAAGAGGATCTGTTCCGAGCGCCGAATTTGTATCGTACAATTCGTCAGGATTGATTTCCTATAGTAACATAGTTCCATTAGAGTGTGATGGAGGAATAGATGTAGACAGGGTGATAAGTATAACATCCAATGATTTTGTGGTGAAATGTAAAAACGGAATACCCAGTGTTGAAACTTGTGAAGGTACAATATTTACGGAAAAACCTACTTCCAGGATAGAGTAAGCTGGTCAGGTAATGCGGTAATTGTCTGTTTTCGCTTCTCAGCCGCTTTTGCGTTTGAAGCTGAGTATGGCCGTGGTATAAACGCTGAGACCAATTATGAGCATAGATAAAGCTTCCCGGCCTAAATGCCTGATTGCGGTTCCTTTGAGCATAATCTCTCTCACTACGGTAATGAAATAGCGTACCGGGTTGATTAGTGTGAGATTTTCTACCCAGTCGGGCATATTTTCAATCGGAAGAAAAAAGCCGCTGAGTAATATGAAAAACAGCAGAACAAACCAGGTGACAAACAGCGCCTGGTGAGGTGTGCGGGTTAGAGTAGAAATCAAAACACCGATCCCTATGGAAGAAAAAAGGTACAGCACAGCAAACAGAAGAAGTGTGGAATAACTTCCCGCAAAAGGTATTTGAAACCATACCGAGGCTATCAGCAACACCACCAGAAGCTCAACTAATCCCACCATCGCATAAGGAATGCTTTTGCTTACGACCACATGGATCGGTTTGATCGGTGTCACGAGCAGCTGCTCTAGTGTACCTGATTCTTTCTCCCTGACAATTGAAAACCCGGTCAGTAATGCCGTAACCATCGTCACAAGCAAGACCGCCAGAGCCGGGACCATGTACCAAGTGGCCTTGAGAAGAGGATTGAACAGCACCTCGGTATGAGCGATAACCGGATAAACATACTCTGTGCGAATGCCTCGCGCCGTAAGGTTCGTGTAAAACGACTGTTGCGCCCATTCTCCAATGATTGCTTTAAGATAGCCGGTTGCTACACCGGAGGAATTCGCATCCTGCCCGTCTATCAAGAGCATAACCTCCGCTCGATTTTGTTGTAATTTGCGTGCGAAGTCCTCCGGTATGATAATTCCGACCTTCGACTCTCCTTTATCCAGCATTTCACGAATATTTTGTGGGGATTGTGCAAAGCCGACAAAGTCAAACAGTCTATTTCGGCTCAGACTCAAGCTGAGTGAACGGCTGGTGGGAGAGTCGCCGGCATCGTAAATCGTAATTGGGGTGTTTCGTACCTCTGTGGTAATCGCATAGCCCAAAACAAAAAGCTGAAATAAAACAGGCAAAATCATCAAACGAATGCCCGTGGGATCGTGCAGCAGATGAATAAATTCTTTCCATATAAGAATGCGCAATCTAGTCATAGTGTTTTCCTGACGCGCACAACTGAGAACGTGAAAAGAGTCACAAACATGACAAAAAGAACCGTTATCGGCCTTTGAAGGGCCTCGGGACCGACAGCTTTAAGCATTATCCCACGGGTGATTGTCAAATAATGAGTCGCGGGAAGAATAGATGAAAGTACTTGCAAAGGTAAAGGCATACTTCTGACCGGGAAAATAAAGCCGGTCAGTATCACCGAAGGCATCATGGTGGCAACGATTGTCATAAACATCGCGTGAAGCTGCTTGCGCGTGATGGTGCTGATAAGCAACCCGAGCAATAAACATATCATTATATATAAGACACTTATTGATGCAAGCAGCAGGGGATTTCCTTTAATGACCACTCCGAAAGCTATCCTGCCGATAAGCAGAACAAGGAAACCGTCTATCGCACCAAGAGCGAGGTAAGGTATAAGTTTGCCTATAACGATTTCTCCAGGTCGTATAGGAGAGATCGACAACTGGTCGAGTGTACCGTTTTCCTTTTCGCGAGTTAAAGCTACGGAGGTTAGAAGAGCAGATATCATGGTGAGAATCACAACCATCAGACCGGGCACGAAATATAAAGCGCTTTCCTGCTGCGGATTATAAAGGATGTTTTGCTTTATGGTGACAGGTTCGGGGAAATCGCGCTCGAGGTAGTCTAATGTCGGATCTGTTATTGCCTGTTGAGCGGCATTACGAATGATCGTGCCGATGTTGGGATCGGAACCGTCGATAAGAAACTGTACGGCGGCCTGTTTTGAACCGGATTTAAGATCCGCGGAAAAATCGGCGGGAAACCGTATGAGTGAACGGATTTCCTTTGAATGGAAAAGCTCTACCGGGTCGTTAACCGGCTGAGTTATGTCTACTACATCAAAAAGCTCCGAAGCATTCAGCGATGATATTATATGGCCAACTGCCCGGTCGTAAGTCTCGCAGGCAACGCCTACTGCGATGTTTTCCGTTTCCGTTTTCAGTGCATACCCGTAAAGAAACATCATCACAGCTGGTAGAAGCAACACTATGGTCAAAGCCTGGGGGTCGCGTAAGATGTGATATGCCTCCTTGCGGGCAACGGCTGCCATTCTTCTCGCGCTCTTACGCATTTGCGTTTTTTCCCAACTGTTGACGGGTGATGCGTAGAAAGGCTTGCTGAAGAGTATCGGCTCCCGTTTGTTTTTTCAACTCCGACGGACTGTTTACCGCCGCAATTTTCCCGGCTATCATCACCGATATTCTCCTGCAATACTCAGCTTCATCAAGATGATGCGTTGTTACGAAAACGGTAGTACCTTTGCCACTGAGTTTTTCGATATGATCCCAGAATTTTCGGCGGCTCAAAGGATCTACAGATCCCGTCGGTTCGTCAAGAAAGAGTATGGGCGGATTATGCATGGTTGCGCAGGCCAGGCTCAGGCGCTGCTGCCAGCCCCAGGGAAGATCACCTGTGGTTCGTGAGAGAAGTTTGGTGATGTTGAGAAATTCCGCAAGTTCTCCGGTACGTTGTTTTAGCTGTTTTGAGTTCAGACCGTAAAGAGTACCATAGAGCTTCATATTGTCCGCTACACTAAGATCTGTGTACAAGCTGAATTTCTGAGACATGTATCCGATTCTGCTCCTAATTTGAGCCGTTTCTTTCATTATGTCAAACCCGGCGACCATGCCGCTGCCGCTTGTCGGTGCCAAAAGCCCGCATAACATTCGAATTGCCGTCGTTTTACCTGCGCCGTTAGGCCCCAGAAATCCAAAAATTTCGCCACTTTCAATATGGACATCAATTTCGTTTACGGCAGTAAATGTTCCAAAACGCTTTGTAAGTTTTGAAGTATCTATTGCCGAACTCATTTAGTATGCTCCAGTCCCTCGGGAAGTAAGCTCGTGAATAAAAACATCTTCAATACCTGCTGGTGCAGGTTTCAGCCCGGCTGCAAAAGGAATGATCTGCTCCAGCGCGGTTTGAATATCTTCGCGACTAAGTTGTCTTTCTGTTACAATACGTAAACTTCCTCCTGTAGCGTATATATGAACGATACCCGGCGGGAGCGTTTTTTCTGATGGTATGCGATCTGCGATATCCAGCTGATATATCGCAAGAGGATAACGATCAACCATTTCTTTTGGAGTACCTGTACTGATAACCTTTCCCTCGTGCAACAGTATCAGATCATCACACAACTGCGCTTCATCCATGTATGGAGTAGTAAGAATTATTGTAGTCCCGGCTTTACGAAGATCGTAAAGAATTTCCCAGAATTCTTCTCGTGAAAGGGGATCCACACCGACTGTGGGTTCATCCAGTAATAATACTTTTGGTTCATGAATTAGAGCACAACACAGGGCAAGTTTCTGTTTCATGCCTCCCGAAAGATTGCCCGCCTTGCGGTCAACGAAGCTCTCGAGACGGGCAAAGGAGAGCAGTCGCCTGATTCTTGCATCGGCGCGATCTTTGGGTATGGTGAAAATATCGGCGAAAAACCTGATATTCTCCTTGACGGACAAATCCGGATATAAGGAAAACCGTTGCGGCATATATCCGATTCTGTCACGGATCATTTGTCTTTGCTTCAGTGTCGAATATCCCAGAACTGAGACCGTCCCGGAGTATAAATTGTCAAGTGTAGCGCATATCCGCATGAGAGTAGTCTTACCTGCGCCGTCAGCTCCGATGATTCCGGTCAGCATGTTTGGTTTTATCGATATCGAAATGTCGGATAACGCAGCTGTGTCGCCGTAACGGCGGCTTACGGAGTTTACACTAACAGGAGCAGGGCCGGTGCCACTCATTCGGCTCTCCAAATCTCCACGGGTAACCCTCTTTTAAGCAAACGCTTCTTATTGTCCGCTCGTGCGCGAATCCTGAACATAAGCTCATTACGCGACTCACGGGTTTGGACATTGCGAGGTGTGAATTCCGCCTCTTCGCTGATCCAGACTATCTGAGCATCAAGGAGGATATGGTCGCTTCTTTCGTCGGATCTGTCTAAACGCAACCGTATGTTTTGTCCGATTTGAATCTGCGACAGCAGAGTCTGTGGAACGAAAAAGTCCACATGCATTGTGTCAAAAGCTCCGACATCGAACAGCGGCCCGCCGGGAGCAGCCATTTCGCCTCTATTGCGGTATTTGGTTAAGACAATTCCGTCGGCGGGAGATATCACGTAACAGTCTTTCAGCTGATTCTGAAGGATTGCCATTTGGGATTCTAAAACATCACGTTTACGAACGAGAGCCGACTGCATCTGCTGTGCCGCTTCAAGACTGTGATCCGCCGATTTAACCTGAGTTCCCAGTTCATCTTTTCTCTGTTGCGCGGCGGAGCCCTTTTCAACCAATTTGCTGATGCGGCCGAATTCTCTTGCCAGCCCGCGGACCTCCGTCTTCTTTGACTCGATTTCGGCTCCTCTGGCAGCAATAGTATGATTCAATTCTGCTTTCCTTGCCTCAAGCTCCTGCATTTTTAGTTTTATTGGTATTGTATCAACTATCATGCACAGCTGATCGCGTTTGACCCTGGTTCCCTCCTCCACCATCATAGAAATTATCCTGCCCGATGTTGTCGTGGATACCGAATAAGTCTGTGATTCCACAATACCCGATGCTATGAAACCAGGCGGCATATCATCACTGCAGCCAAAGAAAAATGACACCATGTATATCGTTAAGAATATGCGCCCTCTCATTTATTGACTCCTGTTAAAAATGTATGCTTTCACCAAGTGCATACAGCAGACGCAAAAAGGCGACCTTACGCATCATCTGTGCTTTGTCGTGAGCCCGCTCCGCCTGCGATACTTCGTTAAGAGATTCAAGGTATTCCGCCGAAACAACGGTTCCGGCATCCAATGCGTTTTCAAGATCTCTTGAAACTGCCTCCGCTGCCGCCAGGGATTTCTCCGTCGCCTCTTCCATCGATTGTGCCTGCCGGTATTGTTGACGGGCCAGACGTGTCAGTTTATCAAATTCTTCACGGGTGTGTTTTCGCCTGTTCTCCAGAATCGCCTGCTCTCTTTTAAGCTGCTCACGTTGAGCCCATTTCCTCATGCCGTCATATATTGTCCAGTTCATATGAAGTCCTGCGGTACCATATTGCATGATTTCGTTTGCGCCCATCTGTAAACCAGGGTTCGCAAAGCGGTATCCCGCCCTCAAAGAGAGAGATGGAAACCGCTGCGATCGGAAAACTTCCTGGCTCTGCTTTGCCTGCCCTATCCTATGTAGTAAGATCTGAAGTTCCGGCCTGCGGATATCGGTCGTCTCACCGCCGAGTTTCGTGCGACTGTAAAAAGAATCGAAATGGTAACCGGCCGGATACGCAAGTGTGTCCTGTATACCCAGAAGGTGAGTAACCTCCAGGCGAAGCGAATCTACCCGGCCCTGAGCTTGCAAAATGTCAAGGCGAGCCTGTTCGAGCCGTGCCGAGGCAATAAGCACCTGAGAGTATGGCTGTATCCCCGCATCATAAAGGTCGCGTATGTATCCCACATGCTCAGCTATGCGGGTAACCTTCTTACGCTGTGTTTTAACCCCCGCGACCGCATCTTCCCACCGAAAGTAAAGAATACCCAAATTCAGGGATTGCATATTTCGCTGAACATCTACCGCCAAACTCTGAGCATCAACCTCCGCCTGTGCCGCACGGGTGGCATGCGTGCGGGCAAAGCCGGTGAAAATGGGATACCTTATATCAAGCCCGATCTCATACCTGTCATAGTCGCCGACAGGTTCATCGATTTCAAGCGGTATCGTATCGGGTATCCCCATGGGGACAGTGTCCTCCAACAGAGTGAGTGAACGGCTGAAGGAAATTCTGTTTCGCCTGCTTTGAAAAACATAGCTGCCTATCATGTCAACAGTCGGATACAAATCCGCTCGCGCCTCAATAAAATTGTGCATACTTTGCTCGTGACGAAGCTCGGCATTCTTTATGTCTTTATTGTGAGCAAACAGTATCGCCTGCGCCTTGGGAAGTGATAATGGACCGGCAAAGCCCGATACCACCGAAAATAATAACATCCAGCAGAGCAATCGAAAATGCCTGCCGAAAACAACGTTACGAAACTTTATGCCTCCGCTTTGAAAGTGAAGTGCAAACAGAACAGACTGCCCAACTCTCATGAGTTCTTTCCTCCGATGAAGATACCGTTACAGATTGTTTCGGTGATCTCTTCGATTCGCTTCCGGATAAACTGTTCATTATATTCAGCCGGCCACGGAAGATCGCGGCCGATTATGGAAAAGAAAAAACGTGCCGCGAAAGTACCAGCACTCATGCTCATGATATTAATTATGAAATGAGACGGATCGATCGAACGAATCAGGCCCTTTTCACGATTGGAGCTAATTACCCGCATAACCGTTTCGGGAGTGTCTCCCATCGCGCGGCGCAAAACCGGTGCCAGCTCACGCAGGACTGATCCTCCATCCGCAATTTCCCGAATTAGAAGACGTGCGAAATCGATATTTTCTGAAATCGTCTTTATGTAGGTGGCGGCGATTGTCCGGATAAGCATCCGAATATCGTCCGATCCGTTATGTCGATTCAATTCCGCCCGAATCCTACCCCAAATAATATTCATTGCATCGCGGACAGTCTCTTTATACAGAAGATCTTTTGTTCGAAAGTAATAATGAAGGAGGGCCTTGTTTACCCCGGCTCTGTCGGCGATCGACTGCATCCGTGCTCCCGCCCTGCCGTTCTGAACGAATTCGTGCCGCGCGGCGGCAAGAATCTTTGACTGTGTATCCGAAGATCTGCCACTGTTTTCCATGAATCACCTGTTTTTAACCATTGAGTTTAACCCGATGGTTAAAATATATCCTTGATGTCGGACAGTGTCAATAAATTATTCCGAAAAAGGTGTTGTTATCCGCAGTCTGCAATGTCATTTTCGGTGTCACCATCCCCGAATTTCGCCCGCATCTGACCGAAAAAGTCATCCGCGAAAGACTGAAATTCGGCTTCCTCCTTTTCACCGAGTTTTGCGTCGAGATACTTCTCGGGTATCTCTCTGATAAATCGCGTTGGGGTGACATTGATTGTTTTCTTTCGAAGGATTTTTGTGTGAGGATATGTTAGATACAGCATCTTTTGAGCACGGGTCATTCCTACATAGAACAACCGCCGTTCCTCATCGATGTTACCTTCTTTTATTGTACGTGGTGAGGGCATAACGGAGTCGTCGAGATTGGCCAGGAAAACGGCGGGAAACTCCAATCCCTTAGATTTGTGCAGGGTCATCAAGACCACGCCGCGTTTTGTTTTCTGAGAATCGTCGTCGGGATTGTCGTTTACTACAAGGGTAAGCTCCTGAATGTATCCGTCAAGGTGAGGTTTGTTTTTCTTGAACTTCGATTCGTAAACTTCCATTCCATGAATGATTTCGTTGATATTTTCGATGCGCTGCTCGGCTGTCTCATCATCCTTATGCGCGCGCTTGATCAACTCCAGATACCCGCTTTCGGTTAAAATCGCCCTCGTGGTTTTGGCAAGCTCTCCTTTGGCATACCCTTCACGGTGCTTGTTAAAAAACTCTACGAAAGAGGCGATATCCCGATGCTGGGCATCGGAAAGTTGCTCTGCCATCTCGTGGCGCTCTATGGCGTTCCATAACGGGATTCGACGAAAACCGGCCATATCTTCCAGCTTCTCCAGAACCGAGGGAGTGAAGCCTTTTGCGGGAACTTTCAACACACGCAAAAGACTAAGCTCATCATCCGTATTCGCGAAGAATCTAAGATAGGCAAGGACATCCTTTATCTCTTTGCGATCGAAGAAGCTCATTGCGCCCTGTACGAAATACGGAATCTGTTGGCGCCTGAATTCCTCCTCAAAACGTCTCATCATGGCGTTGGTCCTGAACAGAAGGGCATGTTCAGTGTAGCTGAACAGAGAGCGTTCTACATTGTACTTGATTGTTCGGGCTATCCACTCCGCCTCCTCTGTTTCATCATCCGCCCGATGACAGACGATCGGTTCACCGGGGCCTGCGACTGCGGTTATGTGTTTCTTTCTGCGCTTTCGGTTTTTCTCAACTACCGCGTGAGCCCCTTCCAGAATCTGTTCGGTGGAGCGATAGTTTTTATCCAGCACTACCGTTTTGCACCCTTTGAATTTATTTGGGAAGTAGACGATATTTTCTATTTCGGCACCACGCCACGAATAGATCCCCTGATCATCATCCCCAACAACCATCAGATTGTTACGAGGGGTGGCCAGGAGGCGGGCCAGTTTCATCTGTACACCGTTTGTGTCCTGAAACTCATCGATGGATATAAAACAGTAGCGCTGCTGATACTTTTTAAGTATCTGAGAATGCTTCTCCAATAATTGCAGCGGAAGCAGCAAAAGATCATCAAAGTCAACCGATTGACGTTTTAGCAGCCGGGCCCGATACGCCTTGTACGTCCGATACATCGCTCTGCTCTCCGGGTCTTTGGCGAATTGATCAGGATCCATGGATGCGTTCTTTGCAAGACTGATTTTGCTTCCGAGTTCCTCGTGCTCAGTTGATTTTTTCTTACTTCTGGAAGTAGAGCGCACAATTTCTTTGAGTGTAGCCAGCCGCTGATGATCATCCAGAATAGAGAAGTTTTTCTTTAACCCTATCGTTTCGCCATCTTCCCTAAGAATACGAACCCCAAGGCTGTGAAAAGTACAGATTGTCATCGCCTCTGCGGCTTTGCGCGAAACAAGCCCCGCTACACGCTGCTGCATCTCGCGTGCGGCTTTGTTGGTGAATGTTACCGCCAAAATCTGTTCGGGTTTGCAAAGCTTTTGGGAAACCAGGCGTGCTATGCGATGAGTGAGTACTCGCGTCTTACCGCTTCCCGCTCCCGCCAGCACCAGCATCGGACCTTCGTTGTGAAGTACCGCCTCTTTTTGTCTTTCATTTAGACCGTCTATGAACATCGACATGGTGATTTATTGATCCTCTTGATTCAGACCGGATACTTACCCCGGAATCGGGAGTATCCGAAGGTTAGAATGTTCGAAAGCCTTAATTAGTAGTAAATTGTTGAATTCCCCTGATGCTTTTTCTGAAGCGCGCATGTTGGTTTTGACCAAAGACGGCATAGGTCGAGAGCTGCTCGGCGAGGAATTCGACGGCTTGTTTTACCTGAACGAGTTGATATCGTCCCTGAGTTTCTGGGTTGCGGCCCGTGCCGCCTGGGCAAAATTTTCTCCGCTATCCGCATAGAGAATACCACGAGAGGAGTTTATGATCAAGCCTTTACCTTCGGGTGTGAGTCCATTTTGCATTACCGCGCTCAGATCCCCGCCCTGTGCTCCGATTCCAGGCACAAGCAGGTTCATGTCCCCAACTATTTCGCGTATTTTTTTCAACTGCTCCGGCCAGGTAGCTCCGACGACCAGGCAGACGTTGTTGTTGTAGTTCCAGGATTCTGCCGCTTTGCGTGCTACTAATTCAAACAGCCTGTTATCATCGACCATAAGGTCTTGGAGATCGCCCGCGCCTGGATTTGAGGTTCGGCAAAGTATAATAACACCTTTATCCTCATAATCCAGAAACGGTTTGAGTGTATCTCCTCCAAGATAGGGTGTAACGGTAACAGCATCGGCCTTGTAGCGCTCGAATGCCTCACGGGCATATTGCGCGGCGGTGCTGCCGATGTCATTTCTCTTGGCATCCAGTATGACCGGGATGTTGGGATAATTGGTATGGATGTAGTCGATGGTCATACGAAGTTGCTCTTCGGCTCCGGCTGCCGCATAATAGGCAATCTGCGGCTTATAGGCGCAAACAAAACCAACCGTCGCATCGATAATCGCCTGATTAAACCGGAATATGGGACGAGGCTCCCTCAGGAGATGGGCCGGGATTCGTGATAGATCCGGATCCAATCCAACACACACAAGCGAGTGGTTACGCCCAACTGCATCTGTAAGCATCTCGGTAAATCCCATACACATCCTTTCGGCATCGGAGAGTTGATTTGAGCTCCTCAAAAATAGTGTCTGGCTTTTTGTTTGTGAAGTACCCGTTAAGGCGTTAATCAGAAGAGCCCTTACTGATACTCCATCGCACATCCTCATGTTATCTGATACATTGAGCGTCGGGGTGCGTAAGGCCGGTATTAAGAGCGGCGACAATTTAAGATTTAGCGGTGGAAAGCAGTTTTACGCGGTCTGTTCCTACAAAATCACAAATTTTGGAAACGCTGCCGTCACTGCTTCCGTTATCTATCAACAGTAACTCAAAGTTGCGCAAAGTGCTTCTCAAAACAGAATTGATTGCTTTCCGGATATGTTCTCGGGCGTTGAAAAACGGAAGTATGACTGAGATGTCCGGGTTCATGGGTCTTTCTTATCGGCAAAGCAGTTTTGGTTTATCTGATTGGTTTTGGCATATAAACTATTTATTAACAGACGATGTATCAATTCACTAAAAGCCGGTAGGCACTGCGAGGTAGATTTTAACCCCCAAAGGTGTTTGCAATCGAAAGTATGTGGGGCGTTAAAAAGCCTGTGATAGTCTTTACTTGTGTTTCTCCCCTAAAAGCCACTCGGATACGGCTTTAATGGCGTGGGTTGAAAAATACATGTATAATGCGTATTTTGTTAAGCTGGATAATACAATTCGGTTGTCTGTATGGTGACAATTTCGGCGAGTATAGGGTTCTGAGTGCTTTTGTCTGGCTGGTTTGGAATAGTAATTGCTAAGGTAATAGCGCTCCTTTGATAAGTGGCATAATCAGCGACCCAAGAGAAATAAAGCCTGCTACATATAAATAAATCGGGATGGGAACATGGCCAAACCAAAAATCCGCATCTCCAACTGCACCAAAGTATTCGGACCGAATCCGGACAGGGCATTAACAATGATGCGCAGGGGAGCCTCACGCGATGAGATCCTCAAGAAAACTGGACATACCTTGGGAGTCTCGGATGTCAGTTTTGACATTTACGAAGGAGAGACTATCGTCGTGATGGGACTTTCGGGAAGCGGGAAGTCAACTCTGCTTCGCTGTATAAACCGCCTCTATGAGCCAACCGAGGGAAAGATAATAATAGATGATGTCGATGTGACCGCTTTGAATCACGAGCAGCTTCGGGATTTCCGAAGGACCAAATTTGGTATGGTCTTTCAGCGCTTCGGGCTCCTTCCACACAGAACGGTTTTACAGAATGTGGAGTTTGGTCTGGAGGTTCAGCAGGTAGAAGTCGGAAAGAGACGAAAAAAGGCAGCGGATACATTGGCCCTGGTGGGGTTGGAAGGATGGGACAACAGCTACCCCGATCAACTCAGTGGAGGAATGCAGCAGCGTGTGGGGCTTGCCCGGGCTCTTGCGGTGGAGCCCGATATTTTGCTGATGGACGAGGCGTTTAGCGCGCTCGATCCGCTTATTCGCTCCGATATGCAGGATGAGCTTCTGTCGCTGGAAAGCACGGTTCATAAAACAATAGTCTTTATCACCCACGATCTGGATGAGGCCTTAAAGATCGGTGACAGGATCGTGTTGATGAAAGACGGAAAAGTGGTACAGATCGGTACGCCGGAAGATATTCTGACAAAACCCGCCAACCGATATGTGGAACGTTTTGTCGAAAACGTGGATGTTACCAAAGTGATCAGCGCGGTTGACGTTATGGTAAAGGCCAGATCTGTTGTGGGGTTAAAGGATGGGCCGCTGACTGCCTTACATTGTATGCGAGAATGTGGTGAATCATTTGCCTATGTGGTCGCCAAGGATAAAACGTTTCATGGATTTGTATCGGCTGAAGCCGCTTCTCAGGCGGTGAAGGAGGGGAAAAAGGACCTCGTATCCATATTGGAAAACGAGGAGCAGCAGAGAGTGTCGCCGGATGTCGCCGCACGGGATTTGATTCGAATTATCGTTGATCTGAAATATCCGTTGGCTGTGGTTGATGAGAAAGGAAAGTTGATTGGAAAGATTATGAAAGGATCTATACTTGCCGCATTGGCCGAGTGGGGAGGTGGCGAATGAATTACGAACCACTCTTTAGGATCCCGCTTGGTAGATGGATTGAGTCGATTCTCGACTTTTTAACCACCACATTCTCGGGGTTAACAAAAGGTGTTTCGGCATTCATCGAAACCGCAATCGATTTTGTAGTTGAATTCGTTTTGATCATACCCCCCTGGTCGTTTATGTTTGTTATTGCCGGGGTTATCTTTTTCTTTGTGGGAAGAAAAATAGGTATTTATTCTCTTGTGGGTCTGTTTATCCTGTGGAATCTTGATTTGTGGGAGCCGACCATCGTTACGATCGCCCTGGTACTTGTTTCGACGTTTTTTGCTATTGCTATTGGGCTGCCGCTTGGGATCCTGGCGGCTTTGAATAAAACCACCGGCCGTATCATCACTCCGATACTTGATTTTATGCAGACCATGCCTGCGTTTGTCTATCTTATTCCGGCGATACCATTTTTCGGGCTGGGAACAGTTTCCGCGGTTTTCGCGACGGTCATATTTTCGATACCACCCGCCATTCGACTGACCGCACTGGGAATCAGTCAGGTGCCGAAGGAACTTGTAGAGGCGGGAGATGCATTCGGGGCTACCGGTATGCAGAAACTCATAAAAGTGCAATTGCCGATTGCAACACCAACCATCATGGCAGGTATTAACCAGACTATTATGCTTGCCCTGTCCATGGCGGTTATTGCCGCTATGATAGGAGCCGGCGGACTGGGCGGTGAGGTCTGGAAGGCGATTCAGAGGCTTCGGCCCGGAATGGGATTCGAAGCGGGTGTGGGGGTGGTAATTGTGGCTATGATCCTGGATAGAATTACACAGAATCTTGGTAAAAGGAATGCACCGCCAAGAAAACTTCACTAAATAACTAAATAAGGAGGAGTGGCAATGAAAAAAAACATTCTAAGTACGTGTATGCTTCTTGCACTGACACTGGCGTTTATTGGTTGTCAGCAGCAGCCAAAATCAGTTGAACTGGTCTATGTGGAATGGGCAACGGAGGTCGCCAGCACCAATGTCGTGCGTGCGGTATTGCAGGAGGAAATGGGTTATAATGTTGATATAACATCGGTGAGTGCGGCAGCAATGTGGCAAGCTGTGGCAACCGGCGATGCCGACGGTATGGTAGCCGCATGGCTTCCAACTACACATGCTGATTATTTGGCCCGGACACAGGATCGTTTGGAGGTGCTTGGGTCGAATCTGGATGGAACCAGGATCGGACTTGTTGTACCGTCCTATGTCGAGATAGACTCGATTTCTCAACTTGCCGAATATGCCGACAAATTTAACGGACGAATAGTTGGAATAGATCCGGGGGCAGGCATTATGCAGAAAACAGAGGTGGCGCTGGAAACATATGACCTTGAAGATGAAATAGAGTTGGTTGAGGGAAGCGGTGCTACTATGACGGCGGAACTTGCCAACTCCATCAAAAACAAACAATGGGTTGTCATTACAGGATGGACACCGCACTGGAAGTTTGCCAAATGGGATCTGAAGTATTTGGAGGATCCCAAAAACGTGTATGGCGGTGAGGAATACATCGCAACGGCGGTTCGTTCGGGGCTTAAGGAAGATATGCCACGGGTGTATGCTTTCCTTGATAATTTCAAATGGTCCCCCGAAGCGATGCAGCAGGTTATGGTTTGGAATCAGGATGAGGGCGTCGATCCGTACGAATCGGCTAAGAAGTGGGTGGAACAGAATCAGGATATTGTCAAGTCCTGGATTCCGCCGGAAGGGTAATCCTGCGAATCAGCCTGAAGCACTTAATACTACCAAAAAAGTACACGATGCGAAAAACGGATATAGCTCTTTTTTAAAAAACTACAGGGAACAAAAAACTTCAACCTCAAAAAAGGGGGGATGAATGAAAAAGAGAAATGGTTTTATTTGCCTTGTATGGTTAACAGCTATGCTTCTGATTGGTGTGGGTAATACTTACGCCCAACAGGACACAACTCAACAGACACCCGAGGCCGCCGAGACGGTACCGGAGGCGTCGGAGCCGCCTGAATTTGCTACCGAAGAAGTAGAGGAAAGGGTTGCCGAGGAGGATCGGGATGGAATTACCATTGGAGGAGCGCTTCGGTACAATTTCTTCGTCAAGTATTTTGAGGATGACGAGCTGAACGCCAATGATATTGCAATGACATGGGATACCTGGCGGTTGAATGTCAGCGGACAGAAAAAAGGCTTTTTGTTGGATTTCGAGTACAGGTTCTACCCGGGCGACCAGGTTCATTTCATACATCACGGTTGGGGTGGATATCGCTGGAATAACAATACCCAACTTGAAGTCGGTGTAACCCAGGTTCCATTCGGAGATCTTCCATATGCTTCACATAGTTACTGGTTTTCCACAGCCTATTATTTGGGTTTTGAAGATGATTACGACATGGGTTTAAAACTCACCCATAGATGGCGAAATTTCGATCTCGCGTTTGCCTATTTTCTTCAGGCGGACCCACAGGGTATGGGCGGTATAGCATCAAGATACTCCTACGATATCGTACCGGTTGAAGGTCAGATGTATGAGGAAAAGAACCAGTTCAACCTTCGAGCCGCATATATTATCGATATGGGGTACTTTGGTAATATCGAATTTGGTTTGTCGGGCGAGTATGGACAAATCTATAATGAGGATCTTGGTGATGACTCATGGTCCAACCGTTATGCTGGAGCCGCTCATCTGGATGCGACTGTCGGGCAGATTAATCTGAAGGCTCATACGATTTTATACGATTTTAATGCCGAAGATGCTCTGGGAGAAGATCTTGAAGCTATTACAATGGGAGCTTATGGTTTTACCTATCCGGTTGCCTCAACCGCGATTCTGTATACGATTGGCTTGGCTTACACACTGCCGTTTGATATCGGTCCGGCTACCGTCACAATCTATAATGATTACACCCACATGGCTAAAGATAATGATGATTTTGAAGATACGCAGCAAAATGTGTTCGGTTCCTCTATTGCGGCCGGACCCATTTTTACGTATGTCGATTTGATCGCGGCGAAGAATCATCCCTGGATAACCGGCGGCTCAGTTCCTGGCCTCGCTGCAGGTGCAGAGGATCCCGAATGGAATTATCGTTTCAATATTAATCTGGGATACTATTTCTAGGACGGTTGATTAGACACTCTTGTTGTGGCGGGTCTTTTCTTAGGACCCGCCTTTTTTATTCAATCCGGACATTCCTCCATCCCCGGTGTATGGCTGTTTGCTGGTTTAATGAATGTATTTAATGTAAACTGTAAGACTGAAAAACAGTTTTTTTGTCTCGTTTGTCATAGTCCGCTTTTTGTCAACTCTCAGGAATACGGAAGCAGAGTCAAAACAAAGAGGCGCGCTTACGTGAACCTAACCGCAAGGAACTATATTTATCAGCTGATGAGAAGAGCGAAGTAATCAAGGGAAATAAAAAGCACCTGCTTAGGGTCGAATTTATCAGTACATGTCATTTTTCAAGGTCTTATAGGAAAGACAGGGAGGATATATGAATTCTATCGCGGCAGTTATTCTCGGGGGCGGGAGAGGAACGCGCCTATTCCCTCTAACCCTCGAGCGTTCCAAACCGGCGGTAAGCTTTGCGGGAAAGTACCGTTTGATCGACATACCGTTGTCCAACTGTATAAACTCGGGGATAAAAAGAATATCGGTGCTCACTCAATTTATGTCCGCAAGCCTTCACCGACATATCATGCAAACCTATCAGTTTGATACGTTCAGTGACGGATTTGTGGAAGTTTTGGCAGCGGAGCAGACTCCACAAGGCGCCGACTGGTTTCAGGGAACCGCCGATGCCGTGAGGGCAACCCTGAATCATACAACCTATTACGACTTTTCTCAGATGCTGATTCTCTCGGGCGATCATCTCTACCGAATGGATTATCGCAAATTGATGGCATTTCATGCCGAAAATGAGGCAGATATTACTCTGTGCCTGTATCCTGTGGATTTTGAGGAAGCAACCCGCATGGGCCTTTGTCGCGTCAATGATAAGGGGGAAATAGAGGAATTTGTAGAAAAACCAAAAGACCCCGAAGTTGTTGAACGTCTTGCAATAGACCCTTCGGTTTTCAAATCAAAGGGGATACCCTTGGAAGAAAACCGCTGCCTGGCATCAATGGGAGTCTATGTCTTTCAGCCAAATGTTCTTAAGGATTTACTCTCGAATAAGGATAAAACTGATTTCGGTAAAGAGATTCTTCCAACGGCAATCAACAAATACAAAGTCATGGCTTATCCTTTTACAGATTACTGGGCGGATATAGGAACAATTCAGGCATTTTTTAGTTCGAACATAGAGCTTGCTCAGCCGAATGCCCCGTTTAAAATCTATCAGCCTAATTGGCCGATATACACTCGTACCCGTTCACTTCCTCCCTCACGGGTAATCCGCTCAAATATACGCGACAGTTTGCTGGTTGAAGGTTCGGATATAACAGGCGCGGCTATAAACGATTCAATCATAGGTATGAGAAGTATAATCGGAGAAAACTCAAATCTTCGTGAAGTGGTGATGCTGGGTGCCGACTTTTACGAAGGCGAACAGGTGCTCAGCGGTCAGAAAAAGAAAGAGGAGGGACTACCCCCGATAGGAATCGGAAAGGGGTGTATGATTGAACGAACGATCATCGACAAAAATGCGCGCATCGGTGATGGTGTAGTAATTCGAGATAAAAGTGATGCTCAGGATTTTAACGGTGACGCCTACTGGATTCGAGACGGCATAACTATCATACCAAAGGGCTCGGTTATCCCGGCGGGCACCATTATCTGATATTACCAACCGGTAACAGAAAATACCAATAAAGCACTGAGATGTACTGATATATAAGGGCGGTCCAAAGCCGCCCTTGCAGATCAGTCAAACTGCATGGGTTTTTTCCTTCAGGTAAGGCTCCTAATCTAATAAACTATATAACAGTTGTATCTCAGCAGGCCACCTGGTTTCGTCAATAGTTTCTAAAACCATTGGAATTTCATCAAAACGAGGATCATTCATAATATATCTGAAGGTCTCGATTCCCAGGTTACCTTCCATAAGGCTCTGATGTCTATCCAGTTTACTGCCGAACGTGCTTTTCGCGTCATTGAGGTGCATACCTCTGAGATAGCCAAAACCAACGATACGATCAAATTCACTCAAAGTCTGGTCGAATGCACCGGGAGATTGGATATCATATCCAGCCGCAAAGGTGTGACAGGTATCCAGACAAACACCTATACGAGATTTATCCTCTACCTTATCGATAATGTAGGCGAGGTGCTCGAATTTGTACCCGACGTTAGAGCCCTGTCCAGCTGTATTTTCCAGTACCACCGTTACATCAGAAACAATATCGAATGCTTTATTGATACTCTGCGCAATAGTATCCATGCACTGCTGCTCTGATACAATTTTTAAATGACTGCCCGGATGTATGTTGAGGTATTTGAGACCCAGTTGATTGCACCGGGTGAGTTCGTCCACGAAAGCTTTATATGATTTCTCATACATTTCCGCGACCGGGCTGCCTATATTTATCAGGTAACTGTCATGGGGAAGAACATGCTCTGGTGCAAATCCGTTGTCTTCCATAGCTCTGTGAAATGCATCGATGGTAAACTTTGAATATGCTTTGGCGTGCCATTGGCGCTGGTTCTTGGTAAACATCGCAAAAGCTTTGGCTCCAATATTTTTTGCGTTAACCGGAGCGTTTTGAACTCCCCCGGCAATCGAAACATGAGCCCCTACTCTTTTCATTAGCACTCCTTTAGGGTCGATTGGTCTTGTTGTTATTTAAATTTTTCATTCAGTCATGAAGGCAATTGCGTGCGGCCTTGACATGCTTTGAACTACTTCACTGCGGTCGGTTCTTTTCCAGACTCCCGTGTCGGATTTAGAAATCAGGTTATTTGGTTTCAAACCATAGAAATCAGGTTCAACAGAGACACAATCAGTTATGATTCATCTTTAAGTATCAGTTGAAAACATATGCAATTGTCCACGACAAATATAAATCATCTTTATCAAAGGATATATCAGAACAACAGGAATGCTTGGGAATATCCTGCCGAAAGGTTCCATGCCTTTCTGATAGATCCTTGTTCTCACGCATCGTCATGAATCATTTTCATGTCCTTGTTTTGATGTGGTTCTTAACAAACACGGGCATTTTTGTAACGAATCGGCAAGTGGCCGCCTACGTTTTATGTCGAGAGGATAAGTATGTATGATATTATAGTCATTGGCGGGGGACCGGCGGGTGGAAATGCGGCTGAAATGGCTAAAACCGAGGGCTTACACACGCTTCTTATAGAAGAGAGGAATCTTGGAGGTGCTTGCCTCAACGAGGGTTGTATTCGCTCAAAGGCGCTTTTGCACTGTTCGAAGCTGTATACTCAGGCAAGGGAGAGTCAGCTCTTTGGTGGGGCGGCGAAAGGGGTTACTTTTGATTTCCAAGGCGCGGAGGAGAGGAAAGATAAGTTAGTTCAAAGGCTGCGAAAAGCATCGGGCGCCCGGAAAAAAAGGAAAAAAATGCATGTTTTGTTCT
>CAZPHU010000029.1:0-33145 GCA_964586285.1 uncultured Fibrobacterota bacterium
AAAAAGGGCGAATAGCTCGCCCTTTATATCATCCGCATTTAGAAAAGCCGCACGTTTTACAAACCACGCACCCGCCCTCATGTTCCATCATCCCCCCGCATTCAGGGCACTGAGGACAGTGTCCGAGGTCAACATTTACGGCCTTGTAAGCCTTAGAAGTCTCCGAGCTTGTCGATTTAAGAGCCGTAGACGAATTCAAGCAATTATCCATCTCATTTATCGCCCGTTCCAAAACCCGTGCAATCGCATCGGCACATGATAAAATCATTTCTCCGTCACTCCAGGTCGGCGCGGGACAGCGAATGCCGCGAAGCTGCTCGACCAATGATCTCGGGTCAACTCCCGAACGCAGTGAAACCGAGAGCAGACGCGCCACAGCTTCCGCGTTTGATGCCGCGCAACCGCCCGATTTACCCATCTGAGTAAACACTTCGCATATCCCATACTCATCGGAATTGATATTAACATACAGATTTCCGCAACCTGTTCTGGCCTTGTATGTTCGGCCGTGAGTAACTACCGGACGGGGTCTGGGATGAATGCTTCCCGGGCCGACATGCGCTACAACCGCCCCCGCAGAATGCCCCTGGCCACTGGTAAGCACCTGATTCTGACGTGAACCGTCACGATAAACGGTAACCCCTTTGCATTTCAACTCGTATGCATAGCGAAAAACTTCTTCCACATCGGCCACAGTCGCCTCGTGACGGAAATTTACCGTTTTGGAAACCGCATTATCCGTAAATTTTTGAAAAGATGCCTGTATAGCGATATGCCGCCTTGGCTCTATATCATGTGATGTCACAAACACATCACGAATCCGTTTAGGTATGCCGTATACCCGACTCAAACTGCCCGTCTCGGCAACCATTTTCAAAAGTTCGGTAGAGTAAAACCCTTCCTTGTGAGCGATCTTTTCGAATGCGGGATGTATTTCAAGCAGATGCTCACCATCAAGCACATTTTTTTCGTACGCGATCGCGAAAAGCGGCTCGATTCCACTGGAGCAGCCGGCAATCATGCTGATCGTACCGGTAGGAGCAATGGTGGTAACCGTCGCGTTTCGCATAGGTAAACCGTTGTCCGTATCGTAAACGGATCCCTTGTAATTAGGAAAAGCCCCCCGCTCTTGTCCAAGAAACGCACTTACCTTATGCCCTTCCGTCTGAATAAATTTCATAACCTCTTCGGCAACATTCGCCGCTTCGTGAGAATTGTAGGGAATTCCCAACTCTATCAACAGATCGGCAAAACCCATGACACCAAGACCGATTTTGCGGTTATCTTTTGTCTTTTTTTCGATTTCCGGCAGCGGATACTTGTTAACCTCAATTACATCATCCAGAAAACGTAAAGCTGCGGTAACGGTATCACCAAGCTTTGCATAATCTATACGCTTTTCCCCATTCTCCGCCTTTACCATATGAGCCAGATTGATCGAACCCAGATTGCAGGATTCATACGGAAGCAAAGGCTGCTCCCCGCAGGGATTAGTGCTTTCCAGCTCCCCGACATGAGGAGTCGGATTTGCCGCGTTTATGCGATCCAGAAATACGATTCCAGGCTCTCCATTTTGCCAGGCAAGCTGGACCACTCGCTTAAAGACCTGCTTGGCCTTGAGATGCCCGACAATATCCCCGGTTCTTGGATTTCTCAGCGGATACTCCTCATCCCGCTTCAAAGCTTCCATAAATTCATTGGTTACGCCGACCGAAATATTGAAATTTGAAAGATAACCATCACGCTCCTTCATCTCAATAAAATCCAAAATCTCCGGATGTGAGCAGTTGAGTATGCCCATGTTGGCACCGCGACGGGTACCTCCCTGCTTTACCGTCTCTGTAGCAATGTCAAACACACGCATGAAACTGAGTGGACCGCTTGAAACACCCTTGGTGGATTTAACACGGTCGTTTTTGGGACGAATATTTGAAAAAGAAAAACCGGTTCCGCCCCCACTCTTATGGATAAGAGCCGTATTTTTCACCGCCGTGAAAATATCTTCCATCGAATCCCCTATGGGAAGCACGAAACAGGCCGAGAGTTGCTGAAGTTCCCGCCCCGCATTCATAAGAGTAGGAGAGTTAGGAAGAAAATCCATATCAACCATCATGTTGTAAAACTTCTCGATCCATATCTCATTGTTTACATCCGGATCGAAAACCTTTTCGGCCCCCGCAATATTTTCGGCAACACGATAAAACAGCTCTTCCGGCGTTTCGATCGGATTTCCGTTTTCATCCTTACGTAAATATCTCTTCTCAAGCACAGTCCGTGCATTATCCGAAATCTCGGCTTTCTTCTGCAAAAGACGTTGTTTCAAGGACTGAGACTCCTCTTGTGATAAGGCTTGAGACGATTTGGCATCAGTCGATCGTACTGTTTTATCGACCTTACCCATGGTTGCTCCCGGGGACATGAACGGCTCCTTATTATTTCTATTAATTATTGGTTATCCTAAAGAAAATTAGGCGTGCAAAAGAACTTAACAACTTTTAAATGTTTGGACAGGAGGCACGCCTTGATGTGTCTAAAATATCTAACCAGAATAACAGAGTCAAGGGAAAAAACACCACCCTCATACAATATACGGTATAATGGACAAACTAATTGCCCACCTGTTGTATATTTTGATCCTTATGGATCGTACTCTATTTAACCGGAATACAGATACTTAGCTTTTTCCAGACGCCCACAATAACTATATTTACTGCTTTGTCCGAGGTACCGAAAGGAGAATTTATGCCGGAAATCGATATGGAAAAATTAAAAGACTTCCGTAAGAGAATACAGAATCTAAGGGGGTATCTTTGAAATTGAAACCAAACGAGAAAAACTGAAAGCACTCGAGGATGAAAGCGCGCAGGGCCAATTCTGGGATGACCCTGAGACAGCGCAGAGTGTACTAAAGAAGATAAAAAGTCTCAAGGCAACCATTGAGCCGTGGGATAATGCCTACACCGAATGTGAAGATACTATCGGGCTTGTACAGATGGCCCAGGAGGAAAATGACCAAGCTACTCTAACCGATCTTGCCGAGCAGATAAGTCTTTTGGAAAAAGATGTCCAGCATCTTGAATTTGTTCGCAAGCTCAGCGGAGAGGACGATCGTCAGTCAGCCATATTGTCCATACATAGTGGTGCCGGCGGCACCGAAAGCTGCGACTGGTGTGATATGTTGTACCGTATGTATGTTAGATGGATAGAAAACAAAGGCTTTTCATACACTATCATAGATATACTTCCGGGCGAAGAAGCGGGGCTTAAGAGTGTAACGATGGAGGTTGAAGGCGAGTACGCGTATGGTCATCTGAAGGCTGAATCCGGTGTTCATCGTCTGGTACGTATCTCTCCGTTTGATTCCAATGCCCGCCGACATACATCCTTTGCCTCGGTATTTGCCTACCCGATAATGGAAGAAGTAGATGATGTCGATATAGACGAGAAAGATCTGCGCATAGATACCTATCGAGCCAGCGGTGCCGGCGGACAGCATGTAAACAAGACAGACTCGGCGGTCCGTATTACCCATCTTCCAACTGGTATCGTTGTTCAATGCCAAAACGAGCGATCGCAGATGAAAAACCGTGCAACCGCGATGCGTCTTCTCAAGTCTCGTGTCAAACAAGTATATAAGGAGCAGGAAGAAAAAGAGCGCAACGACAAGCTTGCCGACAAGAAGAAGATCGAATGGGGCAGCCAGATACGCTCCTACGTTCTGCATCCGTACAACATGGTAAAAGATCACCGAACCAACGCTGAAACCTCCAACACACAAGCTGTGCTTGATGGAGACATAGATCAATTTATAGAGAGTTATCTATTACAGTTTTGAGCAGACACGTGGAAGTACTCCTAACTAAAAAGGCACCTTCAACAAAGGTGCCTTTTTTTATATGTTACATAGAGTAAAGCATTGGCGTTGAAAGAGTTAATGCGGTACTACATTTTGGATCGGTCTTGCACGATTGTAAAAATCGTGTCCAGTCTGGTGAGTTTAAGAAGATCCATGATAACCGGTCGCGGACTGAGCAGTACGACAGCAATTTTTCTGGCTTCGCCCTTTCTCTTGGCGTCCAGGAGCAGTTTCAGTCCACTCGAATCGCATTCCCGTACCGCTTCCAGGTCCAGGACAAGTTTATTCATCTGGCTTTGTGTGAAGTAGTAATCGATTTCATTTCGAATGCGATCGGCATTACCGAAATGAAGCCGTTCTCCGAATCGATAGGTTTTTACAGCTTCATTTTCATTGGTCATGACACAGACCTCCATGCAAATCGGTACTAATAATCCAGACCGTTACTGATCCTGAAATATATCAAGAAACACCTCTCCGAGAAAACCCGAAGGGCGACCGTTCATGCGCAGCAAATTATCCATGGTATTTGATACATGAACAACCAGTTCGTTTCTACGCTTCCGGCAAACATCGGAAATGTCTACCTCAAGAGGATGCCACTTGAGCATACCCAGATCTTTACCATTTAAAATCACTCTGAGAGGACCTGTTGATCGTGAAAACTTTAGAACTATCCGATTGAAATCGCTTGGGACTTCGAAGTCCTGTGAATAGATGCCTACGCCGCTAAGATAAGGGTAGCCGTGACGCGTCCATGAATCGTATCCCACATTCGAAACAGATTCATCGATGGTCCAGCCTTTGGCACCTTTGCTTATGGAAAAATCGCCTGCTATAATTGGAGGATATATCATCGGCTTAGGATCATTAAACTCACCGACACTGCGGAAAGATATGCGATTTACCCCTTCCATGATATGATTTTTCAGGTCATATTTGAGTGTATGTTCGCCGCAATAATTACTCCATGAGGGTACGGGCTCCTCTGAATTTGGATCGTTTGGTTTGTACGCCTCAATTGTCGCACCATTGATGGCAATTTCGTAACTGCCCCCGGGAGTTGGGGAGTATGTCAAATTAGCCATGCCACACAGCACCAGGATGCATATTTCGGGAACGTGCTTCACCTCAAAATACGCCTCACTGTAATGGCTATACCCCCCAGTCTCCCGACTTAGCCCTATACGCATATTCCAGTTGGCTAATGGTAGTACATTTAGAGAATCCGGGAGAAATTGCCAATTATCCTTTAGCATTACGCGATAATTTCGAGGTGAGGTGCCGTATTTATTTATTGTATGGTTCTCCGAAACAATGGCAGTATCTTCTATGTCATCGGCGACGGCAAGAAAATAGGTCTGGTTAGGTTCAAAATTTAAACCGAATTTGGTTTTATTATCCTCGTGCCCGATCTTCTCTACCTTATACAACTCTCCATCGGTGCAATCGATCAGAGCGACTTTTTTCTCACCGGGTAATTCGATTTCCGCGAAGTAGTCTTCGCACTCATTTATGTTATGAATCAGAATCTGGTCATAATCTGAGCCCATTACTACCGAACTGTATAGATTGCGGCAGGGTTTTCCGTTAACCAGAGGCTTTACAGGGCAATCGATATTTTGCAATACCTCACAGACCTCTTCGGTCGGCCTAACGTGAACACAATCGCGACGAGTTCTTACAAGTTTATCTATCCGCTCACTAAAAGATTGGGTCATCCCCTCTTCAAGGCACAGCTGCGGCGGTTCCTTTATGAAAACTACTGTACTTTTTTTCGCAGTTACTTTTTCAAGAAAGACCATCAGACTTTTACTTACACAGCGACTATAAGGAATTATAACTGCCTGATAATTACCCTTGCGCACCCGATCCGAAGCCCCGATTTCTCCATTGATGCGAACCGAACAAGACAGTAGCCTGGCCTCGCTGATTATGTCAAATGGAATACTTTCACCCGAAAGAGCGTCTACGATTTCACGCAGATTGCTCATGGCCAGTTCGCTGGACTCCCCGTTACTGGGTATGTATTCGGCCATGATTGCGGCACTTGGAATCACTACCGCAACCGAGCGTGCGGCATGAAGAT
This sequence comes from uncultured Fibrobacterota bacterium, assembly GCA_964586285.1. Taxonomy (GTDB): domain Bacteria; phylum Fibrobacterota; class Chitinivibrionia; order Chitinivibrionales; family CAYFVL01; genus CAZPHU01. Next base: position 5,946 of record CAZPHU010000029.1, read on the forward strand.
CCTGTAGTTGAGCAGCCTCGTTTAACCGCGCGGTATATTCACACAAATCTTTCATTTGATCCCAACCGGGATAATACCAGTTTGGGTTTACCGGTGTACGCACCTGATTACGATGCTCTATGTTGAAGAACATACCGTCTATCAAGATCTTTGTCGGCCCATTAAGATTTGCGCATTCAATCTCATTTTTAAGACTCTGAATAGTTGCCCCTTCACCCAAACGGTTACGTCCCACAACAGTAACCGTTTCACGCCTGAATTCGACTGAGTTGGCATCGGCCATCATCCGCAGAAGATGGAAATTATCCTCCGTGCCTTCCTGATTTTGCAAACCGACGGTACTTAATTGTACGGTCGGCATCGAGAACTGCTCCATCAGACAGTTGTCGGTTCTGAACATATCCCGCTCGGGCGCAAGAACCCACTGTGACAGGCGGGACTTTTTACTCCAGGCCTCCATAAATCCGGCAAATCGCTCGTACATCGAATGAGCCATATAGGAGTAAAAATGAGCACGGCTACGAACCGATTTATCATCTATCTCGAAAAACAAACCCGGCAGGATCTTAAGAAGATCCTTTTTGTATTTGGATTTGTATTTAATTACCAGATCATCATCCCAGGGGATACAGCTGTCGGCCGGCATAACAGCAGGCACTTCGGTAATAAAACCCTCGAAAGTCGTTGGTATATACTTGGAATATCTGAGTTTGAAAGGTTCCAGGACATCCTGTATGTAAGCCTGCGCGGTTTTCTGATTAAACGCGTTTGGGATGTAGTTACCCTCGGGATCGACCACAAATGTTTTTCTGAAGACCATCACGCGAGATTCGTGAGATCCGGATTTGTACTTTATTTGGCCGTCTTCGATGTTGATTTCCTTGCAGCTGTCCAGATCTATTTGACCGCTGGGCATAGAGCGCGCAACTAGTGCGATCACGTTTTGCGGCTGGGTAAGAGTTGTTTCAAACTCTTTCCTGGGGTCTACAACCGTTGTGTACTCAAGAGTTATAGTTTGGGCACGCAGTTCACTTTGCTTAAGTGCGAGTTGCTGAAAAAAACCGTTAACCGGTAAAGCAAAATCATCCGCGATTCTAACCCCGATATCGGCTTTCTCGGCAGTCGAACAAACTTTTTCGAAGAGAGTGTGGAATTCTTCGGATAAGTAGGCGGGCTCCATTTCCGGTCCGGGCCGTATCGCCACACCACCAAATCCAAATTCTATAAACGATGCAAGCTGCCGGACTAATTGTTGCTCCGTAATCACCCGATTCCAGATCCAAAGGGCCCATGGCTTAGATTCTCTTCGAGGATTTTTGAGCGCGGTTTTGAGGTTCTTCAAAACGGTCTCCTGCTGTTTCATACCAGACTGAGGACGGGACACGATTGACTCAAATTACATCATAACGTCCTTAACGTCAATTGAATTAGCATTTTCATCGACGTAGTTCCATGTGTAAGGTATAGTTTTTTTATAGTTGCAAATAATAATCAAGTATGTTTCCGATATACAAAAAAACCTCTTCTCTCTATCTATATCTCTCAATTATTCCCGCCAAAAAGCCCCGAAACCATCTTTAACTTAAAATACAAAGACAATATCAGGGGCATACGAGCACTTACACCGTTTAGCTACTCTGAGCCAATGCATTGAGTGCGAATCCAACGGCTTGAGCAGGATCGAAAGCCTCCTTGAAAAATGCGTTGTCAATCCTGCCTATTCTCTTTAGATCCCAGGATCCTGGCATGCATACGACGGTCTTCTTAAGATTCAAAGCCAGCGCCATTTCACTTAGAGTCCCAAAAGAGCCGGGAAAAGCGATTAGCACATCCGAAGTCCGCACGACCAGAACGTTTCGACCAACTCCAAAACCGGTGGGAACCACTATACTGCAATAAGGATTCGCCTCCTTTTTATCCTCTCCCGGAAGAAGACCTATCACGGTCCCTCCGTTGTCCGAGGCCCCTTTGGCGGCAGATCGCATTATTCCGCCTAATCCGCCGCAAACTAAAACCGCCCCGTTTCGAGCGATATGCGCTCCCACTTCAAACGCGACAGGCTCGACATCGGGGTTTTCTTCACCCCCACCAATCACACCAATCGTAATTGGCTGCCTTTTCTGAGTCATTTAAGTCTCCGGATTTTGTTTAGGGTCGGGATATGTTACTCGCCAATTATTTTGATAAGTACCCGTTTATCCCGACGCCCGTCAAATTCGCCGTAGAAAACCTGCTCCCAGGGACCCAGATCCAGATTTCCGTCGGTTATTGCCACTACCACCTCACGGCCCATTATCTGACGCTTCAGATGAGCATCACCATTATCTTCAAACCCGTTATGACGGTACTGAGAAACCGGCTCATGGGGAGCAAGTTTCTCCAACCATTCATCATAATCCTCAAGCAACCCGGGCTCATCATCATTGATGTATACACTTGCGGTAATATGCATGGCATTGACCAGACACAGCCCCTGGGATACGCCGCTTTTTTTTACCGCCTCCGCTACTTGCGAAGTGATATTGATAAAGCCTCGCCGTTGAGGGATATTGAAAGTCAGGGTCTGCCGGTATGATTTCATATCCCCATATCCTTGATTTTTTCCGACAGCTTTTTGCCCTGCTCCTCGAAACCAGGCTTCTGAAGAAGAGCGAACATATTTTTCTTGTACGCTTCCACACCGGGCTGATCGAAGGGATTAACCCGCAACATGTACCCGGAAAGCCCGATTGCTTTTTCGAAGAAGTAAAACAGCTGACCAAGGGTTTGAGCGCTGCGATCCTCGAGATAAATATTGGCAGCCGGAACTCCCCCGTCGATATGAGCCAGAAAAGTAGCCTTATGGGCACTCTGGTTTATCTGCTCGAAACTCTTGCCCGCAAGATAATTGAGTCCGTCCAGATCCGATTCGGCCTTCGGTACTTCTACTGTGGAGTTTGTGGATTTAAGAATCATGAATGTTTCGAATACGTTACGTAGCCCTTCCTGCATCCATTGGCCAAGCGAATGCAGATCGGTGGTATAATCAACAGCAGCTGGGAATATACCGGTCTGATTTTTACCTTCGCTTTCGCCCGACAGCTGCTTCCACCATTCGCTTACGTAGTGAAGCTGCGGTTGAAATCCCGCAAGCATTTCAATGACCTTTCCTCTGCGAAACAGGATGTTACGGTTGGCGGCATAGCGAGCAGCAATGTTTTTTTCCAGATTTTCTCCACTGCAGTAACTCATCGCTTCACCGGCGCCCGCAAGAAGCTCTTTTATGTCTATACCGGCGGCTGCGATGGGCAAAAGACCCACGGCGGTAAGAACAGAAAAGCGACCGCCGACATTGCCTGGAATAGGAAAAGTCGTGTAACCCTGTTCGTTTGCAAGTTGACGCAAAGCGCCTTTCTGCGGGTCGGTTGTAGCGATTATTCGCTTTGCAGCACCGTCCTTTCCGTACCTCTTCTCCATCCATTCCCGGATTACACGAAAGGCGATTCCCGGCTCAGTGGTCGTACCGCTTTTTGATATACAGTTAACCGCAACTTCTTTATCGTCGATAAACTTCAGCAGATCAGCCAGATAATCGGAGTTTACATGGTGACCAAGAAAGATCACTCGGGGTTTTCGCATGTCCTCAAAAGAAGGGCTGAGAAATTCAATCGCCGCTTTAGCCCCCAGGTAAGAACCTCCGATACCGATACAGATAAACACATCGGCCTTTTCCCGCACCGAACCGGCAGCCTCCTCGATAGCCGACACATCGGACTGACCGGTTATCTTAGGCAGGTTCAACCAACCCAGAAAATCACTACCCTGGCCCGTACCATCCCGCAGCTGTTTTTCCGCAGCGACGGCCGAGGCGATATACCCTTCCAACTCAGTAGGTTTAATCCAAGCTTTTAAACCACCGTCATCATAAACTACCCGCTGAGCCATAGAAGTTCCCCTTCCTTTTGGTTTATAATACTTTATCAATCAAATTTTTATCGCGAACAATCGGCTTAGAGATGGTCATCATTATCTGGCCGCTTTTGAACATGGAAACCATACCCGTAGACTCTGAGACGGTTATGGCCAGGGCATTTGTACAAGCGGTTATGCCCGCCGCCGCCGCGTGTCGAGCCCCGAAACCGCTGGGAAGAGATTCAACCTCAGCCTGCGGTCTTAAATAACTTCCGGCCGACAGCACAATCCCGTCACCGGTGATTATGAAGGCTCCGTCGATCGCACCAAATTCCTTGATCGTCTCTCCAAGCCCCGGGTCCAGTATATTCCTCTCGGCTTCGGAATACCCCCTAAATGGATTTATTATCAGTTGACGAACAAAACCATTTACGGTGTTGGTATCACCTATGACAAAAATCGTACCCATGGGTTTGCCTTCCCGCCCCTCAACGGCGATCTCTCCGGCAAGCCCAAGAACCCTTTCCAATGCCTCGGGTTTTACATCCGGGGGCAGTATATTCTGCGCGGCGGTAAAAAAGAATTCGTATTCGGAACCAACATCCAGCGAAACAACCGTATCAAAAGATCCTATTCTGGAGTTTCCCGAAAGACAAATTACCCGCTCGCTTTTTGAAAGCAAGTTACGGGAAAGAGCCAAAAGGATTCCGATTTTCATTTGACCGGTACGGGAAGCCGGAAAAGAAGGTGCCTGGATAAGAGCACCTATGCGTTTATCATCAGCATCGAAGCGAGTCTTATTGCTCGTAACGACTATTGTTTTGGCACTCCCGCGCAATTTAATCTGATCGAGGAAATCGTTCTCTTTGACGGCATCCGAAAAAACAACCAGCGTGGAGGCCTTAAGTTCCTTTACCAGCGATACGGCGGAAGCGATCAATGGATTTGAAGGCTTTTTGGCTCCTTTGGTCTGCTTTTCCTCGCTGCTGCGACTATACACTGAAACCAGGTCCAGAACACTTATAGGCTCGGGAGTCGAAAGGATAGCCTCCTGAACAAGGTCTGATTTGAAAAAAGAAGCAATCTCGGAAAGCAGCTCTATTTGATTTCCCTCCTCCGGATCACGGTAAATAACAAGTACTATAATGTGAGCCCGGGCATTGCGGGCCGCATCATAATTGACTCCTTCGATACTTCTACCAACCGCCACTGCAAACGGGCTCTTGATTGATGCTCTGGTCTGCGGGATCGCCAACCCCTGCCCGATAAAGGTGCTGACAGCCTCTTCGCGTTTGAGCATTTCGTCAATAATCGGCTTTTGCTTGCGGATATGCATCGAACGGCAGGTAGCCTGGGCCAACTCCCGAAGCGCCTGTACCTTATCAACCGATTTAAGATCGATAACTGACGGTGCTTTCACATATTCATAAAAAGCCACTCAATCCTCCTCACTTCTCTATCGAAGCCGAATAGTATTGCACGATTTCCGCCCTTTTTATCTCAACCGTTTGGTTCTTTACTTTCACCGATTTCATTTTCTTCAATTGCTCGATCCCTCTCTCAACCAGTTCGGCATCGCTCATATTCTGTATCGAAAGGCAGTTACGTTGCTGTTTGTGTACCTTCTCAACTATCGACTTTATGCCCTCCTCACACGCTTTTATGCTGCTGGAGGGATTTTCCTTAAGGTAAGCGGCAAGAATATGCGACGGTAAGAGACGATACAAACGAAGAAATTTCTGATGAATCGCAGTGCCCACAATCTGCATCGATGCTCTATTGGCGGAAAATTCATCACGCGCATTCGGCAGGTAATGCTTTTTAAGATCTACCAGATCATTCACCGCAACAGGTTTATCATAATCCAGATAAACGTTGCTGTATTTCACCCCGATTCTATTAAACAGCAGCAACTTCGTAAAAGCAATTGCATCCGCCCCAAAATAAAGCAGATCTCCTGTAAGGCTGTTAAGTGGTCCTTTTTTTGTTTTTAGAGCTTTTCCGCGCTCCAGCATATTGAAGTACGGAAGTTCGGGAAGCTGTTCGTAGGAAATCGAAAAAGGTAAGAATACAAACGTCTTTTCCGGAGACTGAGCCTGAGCAAGAACCTGCGCGCCGATAATCCCGCCCCGAATCTCCATCATGTTGCCCTTATAGCTGCGACCGCCCTCGGGGAAAACGATGATATTATCCTCATCGTTAAGCATCGTGACAACCTGACTGCTCAGTTCGCGCAGATAGTTTTTTCCCAACCTCTTGGCTCTGCGAATAGGGAACGCCCCAAAGCTCTGGAATTTCTTACCAATAAAAGGTAAGTCGGTGAGATTCTCCCCCGCCGCGAATCGGATATTTTGCACACCCATGACATGCAAATGCCATCCAAGCAAAAAGTAATCAAGCTGACTGCGGTGGGTGCACACAGCCATTGTAGGATGGATCCTAAGCTCCTCGGGCTTGAGGTCTGGTCCGGAAAGATAAATGTTGTTAAATGTGCGTTTCAGAAAATTTTCAACTTTGTCTGAAACACGAGTCATTTCTTTTTGATATGGTTTCATACCCTCGGCCGGATCACTTAAAAATGCTAAAATCTTCTAAAAATAGGATTTGAAACGCTCGAATCCAAATCATATTTGCTATTAGAGGCGTAAATAACAGAAAAAAAAGACCTTAAATGGTCGAGAAGTTATGCAATTAGTGATTTATTCAGTCTCAACCGCCCGGCGCCGCGCATGTGCAACTCTGATCCTGCAGGTGTTAATTCGCGACTTAATTCAAACCTCAAACGTAACCAAGCCCCAGGCGCGCGGCTTGCGCCAAACGCTGATCCACCCCGATCGGACGCATCCGTCGCCCCTCCCGGGGGCACGGCTTATGATTATCTCTGTGAAGCGTGCGATCATTGCGGAGGCAATCACCTGTGCACCCGGAAAACACTCCTGGCAGGACTAAACACTAAAAAGGCCGGGAGTTTCCTCCCGGCCCGAACATCTTCAATAACCGCTTAATAAATTCAGGCTACATCTTCCATTTTATCATCTTTGGAGGCTTTTTTCTTCTTAACTTCAACACATTCACCTTCCTTCAGCATGTTTTCGATCAATTCGGGACGACCGATAACCTGAAGGTGGCGTACACGACGATACTCATTACGATGTTCGGGACAATACTTGGGATAAACATACTGTCTTGGGTAAATTTTTACTTCAAACTGATTATCACAGCCCTCAAGGGCACAATCCATAACCATTGTGACCACTTCGGTATAGCTGTGCTTATAAGTCTGGTTTTTAATATTCACATCTTCCGGCTTTGTCCGCTTTCGAATACGGTAACGGTCCTGACGATGCTCGGGGCAGTACTTTGAGATGTGAATCCCAAAGAAAATTTTCCCGCAACCGGGATATTGACACTTCTTTTCACGAAGCTTCTGACGACGCCTCGACTTAGGTAGCTGCATAAAAAACACCTCTCCGGAATGAGATACAGTGCTTGAGAAATATTACTTGGAACGAAAATCTTGATTATCGATGCAGACATAATATATAGACATTTGGCACTTTTCGCAAATGTTTTTATTTCTTACCGGTGTTCCCGCAAGATATCTTCCCGTCGGGCTGCCACCTGTAATTCTTTGCCGGAAAACAGATTACATCGTAAGATCGAAACGTTTTTGAGCTGGACCGGATTTGCAGCTTCAACTTTACAGCACGCGAGACATTCTGTCAACAACCCGCAATTTAAGCGCACAAATTTAAGCAGACAACAATTTCCCGAGCGCAAACAACGAATAATTATCCACGCCCCTCGACTCAAAATCATTTTTCCACAGCGATAATTGGGTACAATTATTTTATTTACGTTTCCTTTATTGTATTATTGTAACCAAACCACCTTTGTAACCCAATATTGTCCGGAGTTATGATTCAATCCTTGAAAACAGAAAATAAGACGGCCAAGAACACCCTCATTGAGCTGCCGCAAAGATTCAACCGCGAATGGGTAGAGCAAAACCGTTCAATGATCGGCAAATATGCGGGCGATCTGTACCTGGATTTTGCTCACACCAAAAGTATCGATTCTGCGGCTGCGTCTTTCATACAGGTCATAAGCCGGGGATTACATGCGGCGGGTTACACACTTGTGATTACAAACATAAGTAAGGATCTACTCACCACGATTCAACAATGGAGTACAAAACACCAGGGTTCCTTTGAGAAAAAGAAAGCCGAGGATAACCTCTTCATACGCACCGGTGACACCGCCCTAAAGGTTCTAAATGAACTTACAGCCGCATTATCCATTCTCGTCGAGATGATCTACTGGGGCACTTTTGGACTCTTAAAAAGGCGCGACTTTCGTAAGGGAGTTTTGGGCGAACAGATGTATCAACTGGGATATCGGGCGCTGGGGATCGTGGGCCTTCTGGCATTTCTCATAGGAGTAGTCCTGGCGCTTCAGAGCGCCATACAGCTGAAAACTTTCGGTGCGGATATATTTTTGGCTCCAATGATAGGCATATCGATGATCCGGGAGTTAGGGCCTTTGATGACCGCCATCATTCTTGCCGGACGTACGGGAAGTGCTACGACCGCAGAAATAGCAACGATGGGAGTACAGGAAGAGCTGGACGCCTTGAAGACAATGTCGTTAAACCCGATTCAGTTTGTTGTTGTGCCGAAATTCTGGGCCATAACCCTGACGATGCCGATGTTGTCCATTGTGGCGGTTGTGGCGGGTATTTTCGGCGGTTATCTGGTCGCGGTTTTTTATCTTGAGACCGCATCCAGTCTTTTTTGGAGTGAACTTGCGAAAAACATATTCCTGCGCGATTTCATGGCCGGTTTCATCAAATCGGTTGTATTCTCGTGGCTGATAATCTGGATAGGATCGCACTACGGATTTAAGGTTCGTGGTGGTGCCGAAGAAGTAGGTCGTGAAACAACCGCCTCGGTTGTTACATGTATATTCGCTATTATAATTGCCGATGCCGTTTTCTCTTTTATTATTTAACCGGTCGAGACACATGATCATACTTTTAAATCGAACAGCCAAACAAAGATGATATTTTCGCGTATTTTTAATTTTAGCCCTAAAGCAGAGAGTAAATGACGGAACCGATAGTACAAACGGATAACCTGGTTGTAAAATACGGGGAGCGAACCGTTCTAAATGGTATTTCCACGACCGTATACCCTTCCGAAATAAGAGTAATTCTTGGCACATCCGGATGCGGGAAAACGACGCTGCTCAAAAGTACCATCGGCTTACTAAAGCCCTTTTCCGGCACAGTTTATCTTTTTGGGGAGCGCATGGGTGAGCCCGATTCGTCCGTTACCATGCAAACTCTTAAAAAGATCGGTGTACTTTTTCAGAACGGGGCTCTTCTTGGAAGTCTCACGGTGGCACAAAATGTCGCCCTACCGCTGCAGATGCATTCTAATATCCCCGATGATATCATTGATGAGATAGTCAGATTGAAACTCAGCCAGGTGGATCTGCCCCATGCCTCGGATCTTTTTCCCGGCGAACTGTCGGGTGGTATGCGAAAACGCGCTGCTCTGGCCCGTGCTCTGGTTATGGACCCGCCACTACTGTTTTGCGACGAGCCGTCCGCCGGCCTGGATCCGGTGACCGCCGCCGGCCTGGATGAGCTGCTTTTGAGACTGCGGGAGGTATTGGGTATTACGATCGTAGTAGTCACCCATGAGCTTCTTTCAATCGAAAGAATCGCCGATAATATTATTTTCCTCCACAAGGGGGAGTTGCTGTTCCAGGGAAGTTACCGGGAAGCTCGCAGCTTCCAGAGTGGACCAATATATGACTTCTTTCAGCAAAATGACCGAAAGTCCTCGAGTAAAACAAACGAAAACAAATCACTATTTCGTGTGGAGAATATAAGATGAGCATCACCAAAGCTCAGCGGGCACGGCTCGGTATGTTTATGATAAGCGGAGCTGTCCTTCTTTCGATATTCATAGCTGTCCCGGTAGGTTTCAGTCTCACTAAAAAGGAAAAACACTACTATTCCTATTTCCAGGAGGAATCGTCACTTTCAGGATTGGAGCAGGGAGCGAACATAAAATTTCGGGGAGTTCCGGTTGGAGAGGTTGCCGACATATCTTACAATCCCAATCAAATATCCCGCATAAAGGTAAAGTTCAGTATACAACATGATTTTCCGGTAAAGGAAGACATGTACGTACAGACCGGCATGACTGGAATTACGGGGCTTAAATATGTCGAAATCCTGGGCGGCAGTGACACATCATCTTTGTTGCCTGAAGGCTCCGTTATTGAGTCAAAAGCATCATTGATGTCCACGATCACCGGAAAGACCGACGTCCTTATAGGAAAGGTGGAACTTCTGCTCAATCATATCGTAGAAATTACTAATCCCGACAGTCTGGCGGCAATAAAGGATATAGTCGAAAATGTGTCTATGATTACCGGTGATGTTCAGACATTTTTCAACAGTACGGCTCCGGAACTGAATGAAATGACCCAGGCAGCCAAAACCACCGTACAGAAGATGGATTTGATAGCCGCGGATATCAAAAATATCACCTACAATTTAAACCAGGGTCTGGAAGCCAATCAACTGAAGCAAATTCTTTCCTCTGTGGATTCGGCTGCTTTATCGATGCAGGAGCTGTCGGAGGACCTTGGGTTAACAATCAGACAAACACGCGAGGATTTTACCGTATCGATGCAGAATCTGCGCGAAACATTGGAAAACGCAAACGAATTAAGCAAACAACTTTCTGAAAACCCCTCGCTTCTTATACGAGGAGAACAACACAGAGAGAGAGTCATTAGATGAAAAAAATCCGTGTCATTCCAAAGGTGCTGTTAACATGTGCGATCTTTTTAATTGGGTGTGCGAGTGTTCCGACTAAAAACTATTACCTTATAAACTATGAACCCGAACCGATTGCCAATCGCAAGTACGAAGCGCCTTATCCTTTTGTAATCAGGGTTAAGGCTCTTGAGATTGAAAAGGCCTACGATCGCAATCAGATAGTATACAGAAAGAGCCCTTTTGAGCTTCAGTACTACTTTTATAGAGTTTGGGCGGTGAAGCCTGAGATCATGCTTACCGATCTTATTCACAAGCATTTGACATCAACGGGCATCGTGAGTCACGTGGTCAGACGCTATGATGAGGGAGCAAAACCCAATTATGAGCTGACCGGGAGAATCGAAGCAATCGAAGAATACAACAGTGAAGAAGTATGGTTTGCTCACCTTGCTTTTCGACTCAATCTGGTGCGTTTGAAAGATAACCGTACGGTTTATACACGAAGATTCGACAGCCGTAAGCAGGTTTTTCAAAAGGAACCTCAATACGTTGTAAGGGAGCTTTCTCGTATAATGGACATATCGATGACACAGGCTGTACACGATATCGACGGCGTATTGGCAAGAGAATACGGTGTTCAGGCAAACTCTGAGATTAGCGGCGAATAAAAGAGAGTGATCAACGGAAAAAAGTGTTCTATGCGTATTATAACTAACATAAAAAAACAGGCTGCTCCAGCCATACTGTTGCTTTCCTTGCTTTTCTCAACCGTTTACGGCCGTCTGCCGGATGACCTTCCCGGCGAGGAAATCAGCGAAGAGCAGTATATGAATTTTATCTATCCCATTGACAGTATCACAGCCAAAGTTCCGGCGTATTCCCCGTCATCGCCCACCTGGCTTGACAGTGCGTCCCAAACCTGGGATGCACCGCCGTTAAGCAAACAAATTGCCGAGGACGAAAGGAATACTCTCATGGGAATGGGAGCTGTTTTCGTGCCTCGAATGAGCGCAGCGGAGCTTGAACCGAATATCGAGATAATCGATTCCACGGGTAAAAGTATAGAAAGCGGCCGCCCGGGAAGGAAATACAGCCTCATGCCGGGAAACTACTTCGTCATGATTGGAAGCGGACGTCACAATCAGAGGATAGTGCAAAAAGTAGCGATCAAAGAAAGCAAGACAACACCGGTTATCCCCACCTGGAGCGGTATTTCCATCGATGTTGTCGATCAGGAAGGAATGCCGTTTAGGGGCGAATATGAGCTAACTCGTATCGATAATTTCGAGCCCTACGGCAAAGGCTTCGGCAGAGATCCCAACCTTGGAGAGGAAGTACGAACCTGGATTCTGCGCCCTGGAGTTTACAAGATATTCGGTGTCGGTGAAAGTTTCAATACCCTCACAAATTTTGTAACGGTTCGGTTGCTGCCGGGAGAATATGTTCGTTTCCTCCTGGTAATGAATGGGGAGAGCATGAAAATTACAAGCGGTGGCAATGTCAACACCGATATAGACAGAGAACTAACCTCCAATTGGGGTTATGGTATTAATATCGGCGGTAGCGTGGGAATCAGTGGCGAAGTCGACCACGAGAAGAACGATTCCTCAACCACCGGTACTTCCATTACTCTGCTGGTAAACACTCGTCTCAACTACAAAAATGGCCCGATCGACTGGGATAATTACCTTCGTCTGAATCAGGTTGCCGATTTCGAAGGGTTTGACATCAACAGGATAGAAAGCGATATCGATGAACTGCGAATAAGCTCAATTTTTACGTGGCGTTTCTTTCACTGGTTTGGCCCATACGGTAGACTGGAGATGGAGACCGGAATTTTTCCCGAGTATGCCCGAGCACCGTCGGCGGGAAATATTAACCGCCACTTCTTTATTGAGGTTAATGAAGAAAACAATGCTTTATCCGGTATCGATTCGACAAATAACACATATCTACTTCAGCCCTCGTTTTCACCTTTCAATCTAGAGGCCGGTGCAGGCGCTAATATGGACCTGCTGAATACCCGTTTCTTCGATGCCCGTATTCTTACCGGTGTGGGTCTTCGCCAAGAGTATATCTGGGGCAAATCTGAAATAATTGTAGATACTTCACTTACTGATACCATGGGTTTACTCTCAGGAATAGAGGAAAAAGCATTCACGGTAGTCAGAAACCTTGACAGAAAAATCACTCGTCCGGAGTTCGGCCCCGAAGCGGCGCTTAATGTCTCTGTAAGACTCGGACGGTATGCTTCAGTCGATGGTGAATTGAAAACGTTTTTTCCGATAGAACGAATGGTTGATCCGGGCGAAGATGGATTTAGACCGGACCTGAGGTTGTATTCAACCCTGAGCTGGCGTCTTGCAAGGGCGATTACAGTAGATTATCAGTATGACTATGAATTACGCTGGCCTAAAGAAAAGGAAGCTCAGTCCAACATATCGCGTCACAACATTCTTTTCCGCTATTCATACTCCAGCAGGTAATATAAATGAGCTTGCAGATATGATGACAACTTCTAGTCGCGATTGATAGCCGACAGATTCGGCGACAAATACGACAACCGGTTTTCTGAGTTTATCCTTTCCAGGAATTTATTTCCCGTGCAATACTTTGCATTAACTCCAAACCATTTTCGGCCCTTAAAAGATTGCCTGTTACAATTATATCTGCTCCAGCCCCTACTTTCTCCACCGCGTCCTCCACGGTCCTTATACCGCCGCCGGTTATTATTGGAATATCTACATACCCGCGTACCATTTCAATCATTGAAACCGGCACAGAGCTGTGGGCGCCACTACCGGCTTCCAGATACACCAGTTTCATACCCATATATTGAGCGGCCAGTGCATGAGCGGCGGCGATCATCGGCTTGCCGCGCGGGAGAGGGCGGGTGTTGCTCATGAATTCGACGGAGCTGACACTCCCCGATTCTACAAGCATATACGCGGTTGAAACAGGTTCTAAGCCCAGTTGTTTGATAAGCGGTGCACCTTTGACCTGTTCCCCGATCAAATTTACCGGATTGCGCCCGGATACCAGCGACAAAAACAAAACTGCATCCGCATAACGCGACAGCTGAGTAGCATCGCCGGGGAAAAGTATGACCGGCTTATCTCCTGCATTCTCTTTTACCGCATGAACGAATTCGTCAAAATGATTCGAATGAAGGAGACTGCCGCCTATAAGAATCGCATGCACTCCCGCATCACGGGAGCGCATCGCGATTTCGGAAGCCTCGTCCATCGAAAAGTCGTCGGGATCGAGCAATACCCAATGAAGTTTTTGATTACTCTTTACCCTGTTCCGGATATCCTCAAACACCGAATTCTTTTTGTTCATCCAGCCGCCTTTTGTCTGATAAGAGCCTCAGCCTTTTGCAAAGCGGCATCGATTTTTTCCGGGTCCTTTGCACCTGCCTGAGCACGAACCGGGCTTCCGCCTCCTCCGCCGCCGGCAATCTTTGCGGCCTCTCTCACCAAATCACCGCAATGAATCCCGTAGGATTTGACGGTATTTTTTCCGGCACTGGAGGCAAACAGGACTTTACCCTCAGCCTCAGCGGCGAGGAAAATTACAATATCGGCCAGATTCTTCTCTTTTATCAGGTCCGAGACCGCATCGGCAAATTTCCCGAATTCTTTTTTATCCATCTCACCCATATTGCGCACAAGCCAGGGAAATGCCCCCTTTTTAGCGAATGCTTCATCGATTATCTTGGATACCTCTTGCCCCGCTTGAGCCTGCTTAAGCCCGGAAAGCTCGGATTCAAGATCCTTAACTTTTCCCATAAGCTCATTTACACGTGCAACAATGTTATCCTCTCCGGCTTTCAGAGCGGTGGAAACTTCCGAGACGATAAGTTCCTTTTTTGTTAAATAATGCAACGAATTCATACCGGTAATGGCTTCTATTCTGCGCACTCCCGCAGAGATGCTGCTTTCGTTCAGGATGTGAAACAACCCTATCTGACCGGTAGAAGAAACATGGGTACCGCCGCAAAGTTCCTTGCTAACTTTGCCCATCGAGACCACACGTACTGTTTCGCCGTATTTTTCACCAAATAGAGCGGTTGCCCCTTCCTGTTTGGCCTCTTCGATCGTGGCAATCTTCGTGTCTACCGGCAAATCGGCTAGAATCCACTCGTTAACCAGTTCTTCGATTCTAGCCCTTTCTCCTTCACTGAGTTGAGTGAAATGGGTAAAATCGAACCGAAGCCCCTCCGGGCCAACGCGCGAACCCGACTGCTGCACATGCTCCCCTATTACCTGACGAAGCGCGGCCTGAAGCAGATGAGTGGCGCTGTGATTTCGGCGAGTCGCATTGCGACCGATCGAAAACACACGGGCTTCAAAAGTTTCACTGAGTTTTTCGACGAGAAACGGCTTGCGGGCATGCACCTTCAACACACTCATATCGTTCCATTTAAACGTATCCTCCACTATAAGAGTGCTGCCGTCTTCAAAAACCAATTCACCCTTGTCTCCGATCTGACCTCCGGATTCAGCATAGAACGGACTTATATCCAGGATCAACAATGCGGTTTCCATAGTCTGAGAATCGGCGTCTGCCTCCAAAATTTTGTATCTGGCTACCCTGCTGGAAATGCCGGTTGTGTCGTAACCGACAAATTCGGTGCCCTGAATAGATTTCAGCTCTATCCATCCCTCAGCCGTCAATCCCGCATCATCCGTCTTCTTGGCGGCATCCCGAGCACGCTCGCGCTGCTCACCCATCCGTTGGGCGAACTCATCCTCGTCTATGGCCATTCCCTGTTCCTGGGCCATAAGACGCGTAAGATCCATGGGGAAACCAAAGGTATCGTAAAGCATGAAAACATCATTACCGGCCAAGGTATTCTTGCCCTGCTTTCGGGTATCCTCCACCATGGTGTTGAACTTTTCTATTCCCTGCTCCAGAGTCTGATCGAACCTCTCCTCCTCGCTTCGTACGACACGCGCGACATGATCCTGTCTCTGAGTGATTTCCGGAAACGCATCGCCCATCATTGCCGAAACCGTCGGAATCAGCCTGTAGATAAAAGGTTCATGGAAATTAAGTTGCCTGCCGAATCGGTAAGCCCTGCGAAGAAGGCGCCTTAAAACATATCCGCGCCCCTCGTTGGACGGCAATGCACCGTCTGTCACGGCAAAAGTCAAAGCCCTTACATGATCTGCAATAACCCTGAAAGGAGTTCCCTCAGGACCGGATGAATACTTGATTCCGCTCATTTCCTCAAGCGCACGAATGATCGGCGAAAAAAGATCCGTATCGTAATTTGAAGTAACTCCCTGAATAATCGAGACTACCCTCTCAAAGCCCATACCCGTATCTACATGTTTACTGGGCAGTTCGACCAGTGAGCCGTCCTTTTGACGATTGTACTGCATGAACACAAGATTCCATATCTCACGATAACGATCGTTTTCGCCATTTACACCTTTTAGGGGATGAGCAAAAGTTTCTTTCTGAGTTTGAAGATCTCCCATGTCGTAATGGATCTCGGAGCAGGGACCGCACGGTCCTGTTTCGCCCATTTCCCAGAAATTATCTTTGTCCCCAAATTCAAGGATTCTCTCATGAGCGATATCCGTTTGTTCTTTCCACAACTTTACCGCCTCATCATCGGAATGGTGGACGGTAACAAACAGCCGATCCTTGGGCAATTTCCAAACTTCGGTCAACAGCTCCCAGGCCCATGCGACAGCCTCTTTCTTGTAATAATCTCCAAACGACCAATTACCCAGCATCTCGAAAAAGGTATGATGGTGATGGTCGCGGCCGACTTCTTCAAGATCGTTGTGCTTTCCCGACACACGCATGCACTTCTGGGAATTGACCGCCCGCTTTAGCCCTTCCCTGTTTTCACCCAGAAATATCGCCTTAAACTGATTCATTCCGGCATTTGTGAACAAAAGAGTCGGATCATCCTGCGGAACCACAGGAGAACTCTTCACGAAGGTATGTTTCTTGCCCTCGAAAAACTCGATAAATTCCTGTCGAATCTGTTTAGCTGGTTTCATATCTTCCTACTTCTTCTCGCTCTCGGGTTTTTCGTTTCCTTCTTTCTCGACCGTAACTAATCCCAAACTCTCCCTCACCTGCCCATCGATGGCTTGTAAAAGATCCTTGTTCTCTAAAAGAAATTCCTTGGCCCTCTCGCGTCCCTGGCCAAGCCTCTCTCCGTTGTAGCTAAACCAGGCTCCGCTTTTTTCGACCACGTTTGTTTCGACCGCCTGATCGAGGATATCTCCAACATATGAGATGCCGGTACCGTACATGATATCAAATTCGGCTTCTCTAAACGGCGGGGCCACCTTGTTTTTTACGATCTTTGCTCGCGTGCGGTTACCCATAACTTTATCTCCGTCCTTTATGGCCGCAATCCGACGGATATCTACACGCACGGAAGAGTAGAATTTCAGTGCGTTACCGCCGGTTGTCGTTTCCGGGTTCCCGAACATAACCCCGATTTTCATTCGAAGCTGGTTGATAAAAATCAGACAGGTTTTGGAACGCGACAAAATACCCGTCAGCTTCCTGAGTGCCTGCGACATCAGTCGAGCCTGCAAGCCAACATGACTGTCGCCCATTTCACCTTCGATTTCGGCGGCCGGCACAAGGGCGGCTACACTGTCGATTACGATCAGATCGATTGCCCCGCTTCTAACAAGAGTATCGGCGATTTCCAATGCCTGCTCGCCGGTGTCCGGCTGGCTCACCAGCAGATTATCGACATCGACTCCCAGACTCTGAGCGTACTTGGCGTCAAAAGCGTACTCCGCATCGATAAGCACCGCTATTCCCCCCGCCTTTTGGGCGTTGGCTACGGCATGAAGGGCAAGGGTTGTTTTTCCCGAAGATTCGGGGCCGTAAATCTCGACTATTCGCCCCTTTGGAAAACCTCCGACTCCAAGGGCCGCATCCAGAGATATGGACCCCGTAGGTATCGCTCCGACATTGATATTCTGCTCCCCCGAGCCCAGCCGCATGATAGATCCCTTACCATGCTGTTTCTCTATCTGACTGAGCGCGGCTTCCACAGCCGCGGATTTATTTGACATTGAATCGGTAGTCGAACTCTTTTTTGCCATAACAGCACTCCTTACGTGGAGAAAAATTCCCGCAACAAACAAGCTTTTTCATTCGGTACGTCTCGAAATGTTTACCGACAGACTCTTTTACACAGCCGGGCCTCAATGCCCCGGAAGGTGAAAATACATACGTGTGAACATAAATGCCGCCGGTTTTTATAGTTCTCTTCGGCTCAACTAAGTTAAAACCGGTTTAGGACAGCATATGCCTTGTTAACGAATGGTTTTAATATTCTCGACAGTACTCAAACTGTACAGGTTAAAATAGTTTTTATATCGACGAACAGATAGTATGAATCTGAGATTAAAACCCGGGAGAACTAAAGTTTCTCGGGTGGTAAGATTCACATGGCGGTTTTCACCTGTTCAAATGCCGACATCAACCAGAATGCCGTTTAGAAAAGAATACTTGCTTTTCTTTTTAAGGACACTTTATTTTACCAGATCTCTATTCAACTCTGTTGTACGTAACAAACACGTGCGACCATATAGAAAGGAAAATACAGTGAGTAAGATCAAAACCGAGCATATATTTACCTCTGAATCGGTAAGTGAAGGGCATCCTGATAAGTTGTGTGACCAGATATCAGACGCGATTTTGGATGCGTGCCTCCAAAAGGATCCGAACAGCCGTGTGGCATGCGAAACACTCGCGGGCTTCGATGCTATCATGAATGCGGGAGAAATTACCTGTGCCGGATGGGATGAGATCAAGCCGGAGGAGATAGCCCGGGAAGTGGTGAAGCAGATCGGATACAACCGCAAAGAGCTTCTTTTCTGGCATGAATCATTCGAGTACATATCTCGTATTCACGGCCAGTCGCCCGATATTTCCCAAGGCGTGACCGAAGGAGCGGGACTGTTTAAAGAACAGGGAGCCGGGGACCAGGGAATGATGTTTGGGTATGCCACCAGCGAAACTCCCGAATTAATGCCTACCCCCATAGCATACAGCCAAAGGCTTCTCAGCCGCTTAACCGATTCGCGTAAAACCGGGAAGATCCCCTATCTGCGCCCCGATTCCAAATCGCAGGTTTCCATACGCTACAACGACGGCAAGCCTGTTGAGATTACCAGTGTGGTTATTTCGCATCAAACAGATGATATTGCGCTGGAAACGATCAGAGAAGACATAATCGGAGAGATCAACCATGTTCTCAAGCCCAGTGGATTGCTTACAGACAAGACCGAGTACTTTGTGAATCCGACAGGCGCCTTCGTTCTTGGGGGACCTTACGCCGATTGCGGTCTGACCGGAAGAAAAATCATCGTAGATACTTACGGCGGTGTGGGCAGTCACGGCGGTGGAGCCTTCAGCGGCAAAGACCCCTCCAAAGTTGACCGTTCGGCGGCTTATTTCTGCCGCTATGTCACAAAGAACATCGTAGCGGCGGGGCTTGCCGAAAAATGTGAAATACAGGTAGCTTACGCTATCGGTGTTGCAAAACCGTTAAGTATCAATATAGAGACATACGGTACCGGTCAGATTGAAGATCTTGACCTTCAACACATTCTGGAGGAAGGAAAGGTATTCGATTTCCGACCGGCGGCGATTATCAGGCATCTGGGACTTAAGACTCCCCGTGACTGGAGCGATCGTGAGACCGCGATGAATGGTCATTTCGGCCATGACCGCTTCCCCTGGGAAAAGACCGACATGATCGAGGAACTCAAAAGCGCCGTTAGATAAAACCGAAAGATTTAGTATGCAAACCGAAAAAACGATTGATATAGCGGGAGTAGGCTCCCCGATTATTGACCTTCTGGCCCATGTGCCGGAGAGCTTTATAGAAGAACTCGGTGCGGCCAAGGGCGGCATGGAATTGATAGTGGAACAGGAGATGAATGACCTTATTGAGAAGCTTCCCTCGAAGGTCATTCGTGCACCCGGAGGGGCGGCGGCAAACACCACGTTTGCCCTCGCACGACTGGGACTTAAAACCGCGTTTATGGGTATGTTGGGAAGAGATCCGGAGGGTTTCTTTTATCTGGAAACTTTTCGAAATCTCGGAGGCGAGTGCGGGCGCTTCAGGCATTCCGAAATGCACCGAACGGCCCACTGTATAAGCCTCATTACACCCGATGCCGAGCGCACCATGCGTACTCATCTTGGTGCGGCAGCAGCCTTTGAGCATCATTCCATCACGCCAAAGGATTTTGCGCCTGTCAGGCATGTGCATTTGGAAGGATATCTTTTGTTTAATCCGGAGCTGATTCTTAAAACGATGCAATGTGCCAAGCAGGCGGGCTGCACTATAAGTCTGGATCTTGGCTCTTTTGAGATAGTGAATGCATCCCGTGAGCTGTTGTCCTCACTTCTCAAAGATTATGTAGACATCGCCTTTGCCAACGAATTGGAAGCCGAGGCGTTTGCCGGAACAAAGGATATGCACGCCGCCTTGGATAAGCTCCTCCAAAACTGCCCGATCGCGGCGGTTAAGCTCGGAAGCAAGGGGGCGCTGGTTAAGGATGCGCAATCCAAGCATGAGGTGGATGCAGTGTTTGCGGAAAAGGTAATCGATTCCACCGGTGCCGGTGACCTTTGGGCAGCCGGTTTTCTCTATGGCTTTGTCAAGGAGCTGCCTCTTCAAACCTGTGGGCGCATGGGGGCGCTTGTCGGTTCACACGCGGTTCGCCACATCGGCAGCAGCCTGACCGAGCAGACCTGGAAAGAGCTGGCCGCGGAATTTCTGAGCTTAGTGGGTGGTTAGTAGTAAATAGTGAGTAGCAGACGGTGGGCGGCTAGTTATACAAGAATGACCCGTTGGTCTTCTGTCGATTTTCTTTTTCTGAAACAGCAGAAGATAAAGCTTTACCTGGGGACGTCTGAGAGCTTTGGAATACCTGCTGAAAATATGACTGCCGGCCGGGCTGCTGTAAATTTTCGAAGCTTTGCGCTAACCGTTTCCCACTCCCGGCTTTTTAAAACGCCTGGGACAGATCAATCACCAGTGCAAATGGTAGAAAATCATCGGGGTCGATTGCCGATACACGCTCGTCGTTTTCGTATGTGTAGCCCCAGGCAAAATCTACCCGCAAATTGAATATCCCAAGAAGCGGATAGCGAAGACCGACTCCATATGCCATGGCCCACCCCTCCTTTTGCAAAGGATCACCCAGGGGCTCAGTGCGGTCGTAAACCCTACCGTAGTCGATAAAAGGCACGATATCTATATCGGTCAAAAAACTGAAAAAAGAGTTCTCGTTTATATACCCAAAATCAAACAGCCCCATACGAGCTTCCAGAGAGGTAAGGAAATAAAGAGGCGTTACGCCGTCGTCAATGAAAGAAGGTGCCGGATCTATATCTCTAAACCCAAATGCCCGTATACTTCTTGGTCCGCCCAGGTTAAATCTCCTTGCGTTTAACCCGCCTTCATCAAGAAAAATACCTCCGTTTAGACGAGCGGCCATTCTGATTTGCGGAATGATCGGGTAATAGTAAGCCGAGATCAACTCAAACCAGTTGTGGCGATTTTCCCAAAACTGCCACTCGCCGGCCTCAACCAGTGAGCCTCCATTACCCCAGGTGAATGCA
Organism: uncultured Fibrobacterota bacterium; assembly: GCA_964586285.1. Taxonomy (GTDB): domain Bacteria; phylum Fibrobacterota; class Chitinivibrionia; order Chitinivibrionales; family CAYFVL01; genus CAZPHU01. Next base: position 27,268 of record CAZPHU010000029.1, read on the forward strand.
TATCGTGTTCCATCCGTGGGATTGAGCAGATCGTTAAGAAAGGTCAGAGACAGCGTATTTACGAAATTAAACGTTACCCCTTCCAGTGTATCGCCGACCTGAAACGCCCCTTCGACTATTGCCGTATCGGCGTCTATGATGATTCGCTGAGCGAGCAGTTCACCACTGGTTACAAAACGTGCCCACTCGGTCAGTGTTCGTGAAAGCCTGGTGTTGCTCACGGCCTCGAAACTGCCGCCGAATAATCCGGCATCGATTTGTTTGTGAATATCGCTGTCCTGATACCAGGCGACCTCAAGATCGGTGTCGAAACGCACCATGTAGTTGAAAATAAGCGGTGCGCCAAATCCCGCATAGACACTTTGCTTGGCGTTTGCAAACGTACCCCCCATGCGGATTTCATTCATCGTCCCGTTGATGTTACTATGGTTCAAATTCAGTGAAACACCTATGCCGTATTGCGTTTCGTAAAACACCGATGAGCGCAATTCCCCGGGCACGTGCTCTTCAGCCACAAGAATAACCGCACTGCGGTTGGGGTTTTGACTCAGTAAGGTATCTCGAAGCCGTACGAAATTGAATACCCCAGTCGATTGGAGTTTCTCTATATAGCTGTCGTTTTGACGGGCACGAACCGTGTCTCTCAGTGAATAGGGGAAAAGCTCACGCAACAATTGATCACTGGTAATCCCATCCAGCGAATCAAGCGGTGCTTCGCGAGTATTTTGAATAATAAGGGTGTCAAATACCACGGCGTAGGATGGTCTGACAACGTACTTTACCGACACGGTATTGTTGGTATCATTTATCGAGACACTGTCCTGTACATGAACGTGCACATAACCCGCATCGCCATACTCCCTGAGAAGTAAACGACGATCTTTGAGGATTGGATTCTCCGAGTAAAAATCCCCCATGTTAACGTTAAGTTGTGAGGTGTCGACCAATCGCTTAGGAGCAGGTCCGCTAGTGTCCTGAATAATTATCTGAACAGAACCAAACGTATACCGGGTTCCTTCCCTGATATTCATAAAGGCCTGCCAGGTGTCCTCGCTTCGTCTAATAGTCTGGATTCTTATTTGCGCATCGAAATACCCCTGCTCCTGATAGAACTGTTCCACAAAATAAACCGCATCCTCGCGCCACAGCTGCACCTCTTCGGATGTCCACTCGGAGGGGTATTCCGGAAGCTGTCTTCGGATGTTGCGATTTGAAATCGAATCGTTTCCTCTGATCTGAAGGTCGATGTCCGCCTGAAGCGCTGATACGCACAGCAACATCCAGAACAATCCAAAAAGAAATTTGCCTCGGGTAAAAAATGTACTCATCACCATAAATTCCAGAATTTATACCTGTAAATGATTCCCAGCCGTTTCTGAATCTCATCTTCTAAAGTCGATTCCGCATTTTCGGGATCCGTGGATATAGACGCCTCTATTCGAATATTGTTCTCCAGCAGATTCTCCCACTTGTTATTAGTGATGATTTCCTCCAGTGGAGGCTGCCACTCCAGTCCCAACCTGCTTTCCCACGGAGTGGTGGCTTCACCGACATCGGGCCGATATCCCGCCTTTGCCCGCAGCCTCAGACCAAAGAATTGTTTGGTTATTATCTCAAGAGCTATTGCCTGTGTGGCGGAATCGGCCGCAAGCGCCCCCAGGCCGGTAATGTTGGTCCCGGCGATCCAGTTTCCCGTATATTTTTCGGCCAGGCGGCTGATTGTCTGACTTATTGTCGGCTCAAGAAGCGACAATGCCTGGCTGCCGTAGCCCTGCTCTACACCTCCGCCCGCGAAATCGGGCGAATAACACCCGCGACGAACCGAGAAAATTATGGCCGATACATTGGCTCCGGCTCCAAATTCGCCGCCGCAATCGGTGTCGTAAGTAAACTGCAAATCCTCCAGCTCTCCACCAAGGCGAATATACACGTCGCAGGAGTCGGTTTCCTCCGGCTCACAGGTCTGTGCCAGAGTTTTGCCCGCCTCCATGGTTATATCTCCCTCCTCCAGAGGAACAGTTAACCACTTGACCGGCAGATTGCGTATATCGTAGGACTGCCCGTAGGCCCCGATATCCCCCTCCAGTGCACTGAACCGTCCGTTTGCCAGCGCATAGGGATAGGTTCCCTGTATGTTGATATCCGTCGTGAAAGTCATCCGCAGCACATCCGAATCGATACTGTTTTTGGTGCCCTCTGTCTGAAGGGAGATATCTAAATCTATCGAGCGATCACGGGAGGGAGAGGGCCTCTGTCGCTCTTCACCGTTACCGGCGAATATATTCTGCAGCGCCTGTATGCTGCGAATCCTGTACCCGATTGTCATGCCCCTAAGAGTTCCTTGGAAATCAAGCTCCGGGGTCGCTTTTGCCGCTGCCACCTCTTGCTTCTCGGCCCGCCCACCCTTCTGACGATACTGAAGATCGATGTCCTGGATCATTCCATCAACATTAAGCGGAGGGGCCAGATAACCAAGCTCCGCCCGTCCGATATCGGCATTGACAACCATGGAAACCGAATCGGCATACATCGACACTTCAATATCGCCTAAATTGACAAAATCCGACTCTCCCCATTTCAAAGCAAAAGCTTCGCCCTGAAGCTTCACGCGCGTAGTCTGCTCCTCCACAAGCCCGTACGCGGCGCTACCGGTAAGTTCCTGCCCTTTTTGGTTACGCACATAAAGTTCGGGCACCCGAAGCAATCCCCGGCTTATTCTTGGCTTGGCCCGGATAATCTGGGTGTCGATTCCCGCGACCGCATAGGTTGTAAAAAGCGTATCGGTAAAAAATTCCATCTCCTCAAGAGTATTTGTAAACGGAACTTCGAAATTCCCCCTGAAAATTATATCCCGCAACGCTCCAATATCTCCGGGAAGCGGAGCGGTTCCCATCACTCTGGATGAGCCTTTAAATGTCTGAAACGACTCTATGTCGCCGTCGATCATCGCTCTTAGCCTTCCGGATGCAGCACTCAGAAAGACATTCACATGTTGAGTATCCGACAGCACGCCGCTAACGGCCACCACAAGAGAATCGTTGAAAAGCGGCTCGGCCTCACTGGTAGTGACCGCGTTGATCAGGAGGGTATCGCCATTTCCATTTATTCGCAACGCCCTCAACCTGGGCACCCCTCCGTTTTGCAGCATTTCAATGTCGTAAAAACGATACTGACCGTCGAATCCTCCGGTATCGGTATATGTAAATTGTCCGTCGACAAAACCGCTCTCCAGCGGCGGCTGCTCCGTAAAGACATCCAGCGTTTTCGCTATATCAAACTCATCCGCCCGTAAAGCAAACGTCTGTACATGCTCCGGCCCCAGAGAGGCCAGCTCAAAAAATTCCCGCCCGCCGAGTCTAAGCTGCGTCTGTGCCTCGAGTTCCGATTCATCTATTTGCACCCGAACTGTTTGAAGCCTGAAAAGGCTGTCGGTCCAGCTCATCATCCCTTCGACACCCAGTTCGGTACCGTTATACCGAGCCCGCGCCTCACTGATGCGGGCATGGCCGGTCTGATGCTGCATGTGCCAGGCAAATTCCGCGCTTACGACAGGCCTGTCGACCGGAAGTTCGGGGATGAGGGCATAGGGGACCTCGGATAAATGAACCTGCTCGGCCAGCGCATACATCGAGTCGGCCGTGGGCATGAAATAACTGAGTGTACCGTACTCCTGGTTTGATGCCTGCCACCACATGGACCGGGAATCTCCCGCGACGTCCATGTGCCCGCTCAGAGTCCAGACCGTGGTGTCGCGAAACAAACTTGAGGGCTGCAACGTATAGCCTTTTTCCATGCTAAACTCATGATAGGCATGAAGCGAATCGGCAAGCCCCCCGTATGCCGAAACATCATGAAATGCGGAGGAGGCGCTGATGTTGGAGCCGCTGAAATTTCCAGACACATACGCCTCGTCAAATTGAATATTTGTGTCCACAAAGACTCTCAACAGGCGCTCATAGGGTGAGACATCCAAATCGAAACTACCCGCCCAAACCTGCGGTTTTTTATAGGCCTCGGCCTCAATTTCGGTGCCGTCGGTGGTGATTATCTTACCTTGAACACGTTGGTTGGTAGCACGAAGCCTGGGGATTGTGATGCCCGCCTGTACCCACTCACCACCAAGCTGCAGCGGAATGCCGCGTATATGCCCCGACAAGGTCATGGCAACCTTCTCTACTAAATTTGCCAGATCGGGAAGCGAATCGATTCTTAACACCTCCAGATCCGCTCGAAGAGAGATTTCTTCCTGCTCTCCCCTGCTTTGAAGACTCCAGTATCCGGTGGTGTCGTCCAGGAGAAAGGAAAACTTCAGTTCCTGATCGGCAAGCAGCAGCGGCAATTCCGTCTTGATCCCTCCCGCTTTCGCATCCAGATTGGCCCCGAATTGATACTTACCATTTATGTTCGCGGTGAATTTGGCGTCCAGGTTTCTTATAAGCGGCAGGGCCTGTGGATAATAGCTTTTATAAGCAGCGGAAGATTGCACCCAAACCCACAGGGTATCGGAGGCTCGAAGAAGGTTATTCTTGCTGTGATGAGCGGCTAATCGAACACTGTCGGCTCCTGCGGCCACGGTCAGAGACGCATCGATTTGCGCCCCGGACCAATCCACGAATAGTTTCACGGATGGAAACAATGAATCCGTTTTGCTGTATGTTACCTTATCTATGTATAGCGCGGCTTCTTTTGCACCGGTAGCAACCCCCAGATCGTGTACCGCCACCACGAAGGCAGTATCCCGATACAGGGCCGCATATTGGGCACTGAGTGCCGCGCGCACCGGTAATTCAAATTCCGGAAAGGAGATGGAGTCCGGTATCGCAGCCTCGGCGGTATCCGACTTTACCCTAGCATCGGCGGTATCGGCACTATCGGCGGGAAGGGTTACCCAGACGCTGTCCAGATTCAGGTCGACGATCGGTTTTAAGGCCAGAATACTTGGGACCACCTTCGGATCGGCCACTATTTTGGAGCTTTGGGCGCTGATGGAAGGTGATGAGAAAATCAGTGAGTCGGCAGTGACTGTAAGATTCCAGGCGAGATAGGGGTCGAAAACCTGAACGCTCATGTCTCCAAACCGTACACGATCGGCGGCGTAATTACCCAGCCACCAGTTGCCCAGAATGTATGCGGCGGGTGGAATCAACAGGATAATTATCAATAAGGAAAGCAGCAACCATCCCAATCCTCGTCTTAAGCGCCGCCAAACCGTAGCCTCCAAAGTATGAACCCCTTTCAATTTTGTTGCCTACATCGAGGCATGCTCCTCATTGTATCAAATATTGGACCACTCTTCAGATGCCTTGATTTAGCCGATTTTGTGTATAGCAAAATAACTTCGTGCAAGATCGGACCCCGGGCGCATAATAAATCCATGTTCACAGCACTTTTATGGCGGAGTTTTTTCTTTTCTCAATCTGCGATACAGGTATAGAAGCCAAGCGCCTCCGAGTGTTTTGCCAAACAGAAGCGGCTAAGCATCAGCCAACGACACAGCTCCCTCGGCATCGACTTTGCTCTTAGGTTAAAGAGGCCGTCTGTGGAGCTGAAGGTGTCTGCTTATTTGAATAGATAGGCATGAATAAAAAGATGCCGCAATACAGCAATACGAGATGGCAGGTTTTCGGGCTTTTGCCGTGTACATCCGTATAGATTTACATAGACCGTGACTCGGAAAAGGGGGGGCTGTCCGTGAAAAGATCCTTATTCTTCATACCCATTCTTATCGGTATGGCCGCGTTGGCTACGCGCTTTCACGGGCACCGAGATTATTCTTTAAGGGATGGAGAGAATGGATCATACAAACCCGACGTATCTGCCTATCTTACCAAATACCAGGAAAATAAGAGCTGGGCTCCCGCAAAGAGCCTTTTCACCG
>CAZPHU010000029.1:33155-37239 GCA_964586285.1 uncultured Fibrobacterota bacterium
CAAAGACAACTAACCGATAGAGGCCTGACAAATGAGATTATACGTCCCGATTCTCTCTTTCCGGTTCCACCTCAGATAAGGGACAATGTTGCTTTCTGGAGAAAAATCTTCACCGAGGTATCGATCGCAGAGGGGTTACTTCATGACACCGAATATCCTCTGATCATATACAAGAAGATGAGCTTCTACGACATGAGTCCCGATCAAAGAAACAGCGCGATAAGAGATGAGATCGGGTTAGTACGAAAGAGCATCAGCACAATCCTAAATGAGCCGGATTCGGTCTGGGGCAGTCGCGAGCACACGATAGCCTCCATGTTCAAACGTCACGCAAAGGAAGGTGCGCTGATCGAGGCGGGCACGCGCATCCGACTTCAATCGGGTATCAGGGAAAGGTTTAGATGGGGGCTTGAGCAGTCGACCATGTTTCAGGATACGATAAAGGCAATACTCAATCAGTATCAGGTACCGGAGAAACTGGCCTATCTCCCTCACGTGGAATCATCGTTTGACATATTCGCCCGATCCAAAGTAGGTGCTCTGGGGATGTGGCAGTTCATGCCCGCCACCGCCAGAATCTATCTTCGTATCGATGATGTGGTGGATGAGAGACTGGATCCGATTCTTTCCACCGAAGCAGCCGCAAAACTGCTGGCGCACAACTATTCAATTCTGGGATCCTGGCCTCTGGCGGTTACGGCATATAATCACGGAGTAAGAGGCATCCAAAGAGCGATCAACACCACCGGCACCCGGAATCTGGGGGAGATAATCCGACGGCACTCGAGTCCGTCGTTTAAATTCGCCTCCAAAAATTTCTACAGCTGTTTTATCGCCGCAGCGCAGGTAGCGAGTAATCCGCAAGTCTATTTCGACAACCTGGCTCAACTGCCGCCCTATAAGATATCTACCATCGAGCTTCACCACCCGTTGGAACCTTCGACCTTAAGCCGATATCTTGATATTTCGCACGATATGCTGGTTTTTTATAACCCAGCCATCAATCCGGAGCTGTTCAAACCCGGCGGAAAAATCCCCAAAGACTACAGCATCAATATACCCGTGGTGAATCGAGAAAATAATGATTATGAATTAGCCAATGCGCTGTCCGGAGGTATACTTGGCATGGAAGCCTTTTTTGGCTCTCAAGGCAGGTATAATCACAGACTTTCCGCATCTTATTCGCCCGAAGCGGTATATAAGGTGATGAATGGTCGAATAGAGCAGCTCAGCAACCGATCGACATACTCGGCCATGGTCAACCATCGCTTCAATGTTCCAAACTCTCCCCTTCCCTACGAGACGGCCCGTAATTCATCGACCGACAACCCCCATTACCTGCCGGTCTCCGTTTACCACTCCGGCTCTCTTTCCATAGTGGACAATCGCTTGTAGACTTCAGCTGCAATCGGGTTTGGCTAAACTTCAAGAAACCGTTTTCCCAGGTGGAATCGTGAGTCGACAGGGACGGGGAAGTCGGCTCTCATCTGAAATCTTGTTAGTGAAGCTGCCAAATCGTTACGTTTATACCGAGGGGTTTTGCGATTGGGTAAGGCGGTTTGCCTGTTAGGGTAGAGTTTGCCGGCCTGCAAGATAGTTTTGCATGTGGAACGGGGTTTTGTGCAGCAGTCAAAACCAGGACATAAGTAGAATCTTTGGCCTGCGTGGGCTAAATTGTACCCTATATGGAAACGCACGGAAGTGCTGTTTTTCACTTGCCGTGCGTTCTATACAAAAAGCGAAAAGGGTTTGACCAAATCTACCAGCCCAGTTTGTTGGGATAGGCGGCCTTGTCCCCAAGCTCCTCTTCGATACGAAGCAGCTGGTTGTATTTGGCCAGGCGTTCGGAGCGGGCGGGTGCCCCCGTCTTTAGCTGACCGGCATTGGTGGCAACCGCCAGATCGGCAATGGTTGTGTCTTCGGTTTCTCCCGAACGATGAGAAAACATACAGGTGTAGTTGGCTTCCTTGGCGGTTTGTACCGTTTGAAGAGTTTCGGTCAGTGTACCGATCTGATTTACTTTAATGAGAATCGAGTTGCCGATATTCTTCTCGATACCTTCTTTAAGAATCTTTTTGTTGGTAACAAACAGATCGTCTCCAACCAGCTGGACCCGCTTGCCAAGCTCCTTTGTCAAAAGCCCCCAACCATCCCAATCATTTTCCGCAAGCGCATCCTCTATCGAAATGATTGGATATCGGTCGAGAAGGTTACCATAGAACTCGATCATCCCCGCGGCATCGAGTTTCTTGTTGTCGGCCGCCAGAAAATAGACCGAGTTGTCGTAAAACTCACTGGCCGCCGCATCCAGTGCGATGGAAATATCCTTGCCCGCCTCGTATCCCGCTTTGCCTATGGCATCGACAATCACCTGCAGGGCCTCTTCGTTACTTGCCAGATTGGGAGCAAATCCTCCCTCATCCCCCACCCCGGTGCTTAGCTTCTTGCTGTTTAGCACCTTCTTTAGGGTCTGATACACTTCCGCCGCCCAACGAAGCCCTTCCGAAAATGACGGAGCCCCAACCGGTGCTATCATAAACTCCTGTAAATCCACGTTATTGTCGGCATGCTCACCACCGTTTAGGATATTTAGAAAGGGTATGGGCATGACAAACTTGTCGGTGGTGTTTACATACTTGTATAGAGGCAGACCAACATCCAGAGACGCCGCCTTGGCCACCGCCATGGATACGCCAAGAATCGCATTGGCTCCCAGGTTACTCTTGTTTTCGGTCCCGTCCAGCTCAAGAAGAATATTATCCACGGCAGATTGTTTTTCGGGATCCTGACCGATCAGCTTACCCTCTATTCTACGGTTTATATTCTCCACCGCCTTTCTGACTCCCTTTCCCAGATAGCGGGACGGGTCGTTGTCTCTAAGCTCTACAGCTTCACGGGTCCCGGTAGATGCACCGGAAGGTACCGCGGCACGCCCCATGATATCGTTGTCCAGATATACATCGACTTCGACGGTGGGATTTCCTCGCGAGTCCAGGATCTCGCGTCCTTTCACGGCTTTGATTTTTGACATGTATTCCTCCGAATTTCCTAAAAAGGTTGCTTTTGGGTTAAGTTGATAGTCTTTTTGAAAAAGTTGACGGCTTTGCTTACTCCGCTAATCCTGTCGATATGCTTAAAACCCGCGTTTAGACGAAATTAAGACTCTTTCATGATGATTTTCGCGGGTTTAAATCAAAAGACGTCCCAATCTTGAGCAAAAATTATTCCCTTAGATGAATGAAGAAAGGAAAGTGTAGCATTGTCCTCTGTGTATAACTTTTTAATAATATGTTCGGCAATGACCTAAATCTCTGTTTTTCCCTCTTTTTTAAAAGATTCCCGCCCGAGTACCGAATTTAAGAGGTAAACTTCATAGTGCCGATAAAGTTCATTGTCGATTGGTCTACAAAAAACGACAAATATCTACCTTCCCGTGGAATCACGTTTGCTCACTTAAGTTACAGGAGTAAGCGTAAGAACAGCAATGGTGGAGACAATCATGAAACATATATGGCTTATCACGGGACTGGTTCTGCTTTGCAATTTCACCTCCGGACAGGCAAAGCAGCTGGCGCGAAGACATATCGATGCCACAGGCTTCAATCGGGGGCGCTTAAGCCCCGATCAGCTGAAAGTATTGGAGCGGAAGTTTTCCTCTTTTCTCCAGACGCGTAAGGCCTCCCGCTACTTTCCCGGATTTCAAAATAGGGTGCTTCTGTACAACCCCTCTCAGGCCGATTTGTTTGCCCTGGCCCGTCAGTGGGATGATATCAGCCCGGATTTTAAGCAGGATTATATAGAGGTAATCTCAATCCCGCAGTCAATGGATGCTCACGTAAGCCCATCGGGGCACTTCGAAGTGTACTACGCCACCTCGGGATATGACTCGGTAAGTACTGTCGATACGATGGGATACAGTAACGCCCACTGGCGCCAACGGGTGTCCGGTCCAAACGGCGTACCCGATTATGTCGATCAAACCGCTTATGCGCTGGACAGCGCCTGGTCGATGATCGTGGAGCGATTTGGGTACCTTGAGCCCTTTCCCTACACCGATCCCAATCGGCGATCATCCCGTTATAAG
>CAZPHU010000030.1:0-11859 GCA_964586285.1 uncultured Fibrobacterota bacterium
GATGCGGCGCTGATCGACTACACCGCCCGCTTCGATAAAGTGCGGCTGAGCGCCCAAACGCTTCGGATGGATTCTGATAAAATCGAAGAGGCTGCTCAAAAAACGGCCCCGGAGCTTCAGGACACAATCCATGAATCGGCAAAGAGGATCAGGGCCTATCACCGGGAGCAGATTCAGAAGGGTTTTTCTATCAGCACGGAGGAGGGGACGCTCTCTCAGATTGTCCGCCCGCTAAACAGAGTCGGGGTTTATGTCCCCGGAGGATACACCGCATATCCATCAAGTGTGTTAATGAGCGTGATCCCGGCTCAGATTGCCGGGGTGAAGGAGATTGTCGCCGTAACACCCGCTCATGGGGAGATTAACCCCGGAGTGGCGTACGCGCTGAAATATCTGGGCGTAGAAGAGGTATATCAGGTCGGGGGAGCGCAGGCTATTGCGGCTTTGGCCTATGGAACCGATACAATCGGGCCGGTGGATAAGATAGTCGGTCCCGGTAACGCGTATGTGGCTGCCGCCAAGAAACTCATGTATGGCGTGGTGGATATCGACTCGGTGGCCGGCCCGAGTGAAGTGGTAATTTTAACCGACAGTTCGGTTGATCCCTCCTGGGTAGCACTGGACCTTCTCTCCCAGGCGGAGCATGGCTCGGGTGATGAGATTGCGCTGTGTGTGACTGAGAATGAGCAGTTTGCGGCTGAAATTGCGAAGTCTCTGGAGAAGGAGATCGATCGCTCTCCGGTTCGCGAGGTGCTGGAGAAGCTACCTAAACATGCAATAAGCATTTTTGTCACACAATCACGGAGCAAGAGTATCGAATTCATAAACCGGTATGCTCCCGAGCATCTTCAGATTATCACGAATTCCTGGGAACAGGACCTGGATGCGGTCACTAATGCGGCTGCTATTTTTATCGGGCCGTATACTCCGGTTGCCCTTGGGGACTATTTCATAGGAACCAATCATGTGCTTCCAACCTCGGGCGGTGCACGATATGCATCACCCCTTGGGGTTGAAAGTTTCACTAAACGCATGTCGGTGGCCCGGGTATCCAGTGAGGGGTTGAGACTGGCCGCTTCGCATGTATCACGATTCGCACGATCGGAAAATTTCGTTCATCACGCGATGAGTGTAGAGCGACGTGTGGAACGGAAAAAATGAACGCAACCGTTGGAGAGGTTTCGAACACAAATATGAAAGCGCGCATTACGCATTTGATGGTTGTACAGTCTGGGGCCAATCTCATATTTTTTAAATGAGTCGGACACTTTCTTCCCGGATAAAATGGATGCCGTTAATCGAAATTATTTGCTTATTTCCGGTATATTTAAGCGCTTATGGCGATCACCCCGTTTAATAAGAGATCGTCTGATAAGAGATCGTCGCTCCTGTTTTATATAAAAACCAATCCGGATTGAAATTTGCAATATCGAACCGATCCCTCAAGCGAGCAAATTTTATCAGGATGAAGGCTAAATATCGGTGTTCTGATTTTAGTAAGGGAAAAACTGGTTGGGCCGGTTTTGTGAGGCTGAATTTATGTCAGACCCGAATAGAGCGGTTTTGAATGGATAAGTTGGGCAATATCTTGAGGATGGAAGAATCGAAGCAATGGTTTGGAACACCTTCGGAGGGGTTTTTTGGATTGCCGATCCTTTTGTCCGGGAGATTGTCTAAACCGCACGAGAGAATTGCTTAATTCAGGTCAAAAAAACGCAGCTTGCAGTCGTCTCAAAATTCGAAATACTTTTGCATGTTGTGATGTTGTGATTTATACAAGTGAGGCATGGTGAATACATCCGATAATCAATCCGTTCATTTTCCTCCAAATGAGGACAAGAAACGCAAGAATAAAAAGATTCACGGGAGGTGGTTTTTTGCCCTCATCCTTATTATAGTGGTGTTTGCAAGCTTTGTTTTCGGAGTGGGGGCGCGTTTCGTTCAACGTATGTATCAGACGCTGCCCAGCACCGGTCAGCTTCATAACATCCAGCCGCCGCTGGTCACCCGTGTTCTGGCGTCAAATGATTCGCTTCTGCATGAATTCAGTGTCGAACGACGGTTCTGGGTACCTCTGGACAGTATTCCTCAGGACTTACAGAACGCCGTCATTGCCATCGAAGACCGCCGATTCTACAAGCATTGGGGTATCGATATACGAAGAATATTCGGGGCGATAATCGTGGACATCATGAGGGGCTATTATGCTCAGGGGGCTTCCACACTGACTCAGCAGCTGGCCAGAAATATTTACCTCTCCCATCAGCAGTCGCTTATCCGTAAAGCGCGCGAGGCTCTTACGGCGATTCAGCTGGAGAAGTATTATACCAAAAAAGAAATCATGGAGTTGTATCTCAATCAGATTTATCTTGGTGCGGGTGTGTATGGGGTTCAGGCCGCAAGTCAACTATACTTCAGCAAGCCGGTGAGTCAACTCAACACAAATGAATGCGCGGTTTTAGCCGGAATGATTCAGCTTCCCGAACACTACAGGCCCGATAAGAAAAACAATCTCAAGCGAATTCAACGTCGAAGAAACGCGGTGCTTCACTCGATGAAAACAATCGGAGTACTTGCCGCGGATGATATGAACCGACTGATTAACGACACGATCCCTTCAAACCCCAGGAAAAAGGTCAGCAAAATAGCTCCTTATTTTGTGGAAATGGTTCGTCAGTATATAGAGAAAAACTACGGCGAGAATGCTTTGTATAATGGAGGACTTACAATCCATACTACTTTGGATCTCGTGGCTCAGGACAGTGCGGAGCAAGCGGCTGTAAAGCATGTCAAATCCTTACAGAGAACTACAAATGGAGTTTTTCTCGACAGCACACGGGCATATCGTAAGCTGGGGATTTCAAAGACCGAATTTCTGGATAATTTCGATTCTCTGTACGCGCAAGGCAGGGAAGAATACGAAGAGCTTCCCGACAGCATCCGCCTGCGTATCGTTCAGGTATCCGCCGTCGCGCTGGAGGCGGGCACAGGAGCTATACGGGTGCTCATCGGCGGTCGTGATTTTTACGAGAGCAAATTCAATCGGGCCGTCCAGGCTCGCCGCCAGCCGGGTTCGTCTTTCAAGCCGTTTGTATTCACGGTTGCTGTCGACAGCGGATACACGCCCGCCTCGGTGGTGATGGATCAGCCTATCACGCTCGAGACTCCGGAAGGTCTATGGCGCCCCGAAAATTACGAGCGGGAATTTGCCGGCCCGGTCACGTTTCGTCATGCCCTGATGAAATCGATTAACCTTCCTGCCATACAGGTGGCTCAGGATGTTGGTATTCACAACATAATCTCTTATGCGCGTCGTGCCGGGCTAAAACACCAGATCGCTCCTGTTCCGTCCATCGCGATCGGTGCATGCGAAGCCACCCCGATGGAGATGGCGGTTGCTTACAGTATATATCCGGCGGGCGGCCGTAAACTAAAGCCCTATTTCATCGAGAAGGTATACGACAAAAACGGCAGGCTGATGGAAGAGCACAAACCCGAGGAAGAGAGGGTTATATCACCGAGTACTGCGTTTCTGATGGCCAGTATGATGCAGAGTGTGGTTACAGGCGGAACCGGTGCATCTATTCCCCGGGAAGGTTTTACCCGTCCTGCGGCGGGCAAAACCGGCACGACTAACGACTATTCCGATGCGTGGTTTGTGGGCTTCACTCCACAGATGGCCTGCGCGGTCTGGGTAGGTGTTGATGAGCGGCGTTCGATGGGCTACGGGATAACAGGCTCCAAGGGGACTGTCCCGATCTGGGTTCCCGCCATGAAAGCACTGCATCGCGATCTGCCGGTACGTTCCTTCTCTCCGCCGGAAGGTATTACAAGGACACGGGTGTGTGAAAAATCACATGGTATTGCACGCAAGTTTTGTCCGGGATTCTACGAAGAGTATTTCGCTGCGGATAATCTTCCCGACAGCTGCGATGTACATATGAGCGGTCGGAGAAGGAACGTGGATAACGTGATAAGCCGATTCGGAACACAAACTCCACGCATCAGAGATACCGGGAAAAGCAGTAACAACGGCGGAAGCAAAAGAAGAAAACTAATGTTTTAAATAGGGTGGAGTGATTAGCTCTTATGTGGATTTAGTGGGAGACGCCTCGGTGCGTCTCCGCTGGTTCCGGTACCCGTAACATTGCTCAAAACAAATAGTTAAAACTCCGCAAAAGTATGTCTGAATCGTGATTAAACGGCCGCTTTATTGAGAGTATCCCCAAATACACCAACTGCCGAATACAATTTTTCGATTGTGCTGTGTCAAAAAGATGACTAACCCCGCAAATTATGCCGGGCAAAAAAAAATGCCGTCGGCTGAAACCAACCCGCGGCATCTGGTGCTCTTAGCCTCTAAGCCCTATTGATTTAATACTTGATCCATTGACAATTTGATATCATCAGGATTGCTTAGGTGACCTGCTGATTAATTGGGCAGCATCAGGATACGTTTACGAATAAAATCTCCCCGCAGAACGTTTATCGTATCTTTTCGATCAGGGAAACCGGGGTAGGAGGATTTGATGAAAAAAGAGCCTGCGGGAAGCAAAATCATACGAGGCGGATGCAGTTTGTGATTTCCGATCACTTCAACAGAAAACCCTTTCGGCCCGCCTTCAAAATAAACTTCTCCAAGAAACTCCGACCTTAGATACTCGTTTATATGGCGTGCGGCCAGCAATGGTAGAGAGCCGGTATCCTGCGGATTATACTCTACTGCTATTCGTCCCAGAGTAAATCCCGTCTTGAAATTTGCCCAAATGACTAAAGTGTCTCTATCGCTCCCCTTATAAAAGAGGTCGGTGGGATCAGAGTTGAGAATTATGTCCCGCTTGTGATTTGACATGGAAGATGCCATTGCAGTGTCATCAACCATGATGACCTGATAGCTGGTTGTGTCAAAATGTGCTCGAAGCTCTTTTGTTACCCGTTCGGTAAAAACAGGTTTGGAAAACGTGTTAGGCGGGGGTGTCAGGTGGGTAACAAAGAGCATAAACGGCTTAAACACAGCACTTTGGTCTGCACACAGGTTTTTGGGCATACAGATCGAAGCACAAACCAAAAACATGCATATTACCTTGGCTTTTGATCGGGGCATCCGTCTTCATCCTTGTAACCGTTTATGGTTTCTGGTTTATTTGGACATTTGTCGTGCTGATCCGGTATTCCGTCGGAGTCGTTATCCAGATCGGGACATCCGTCTTCGTCTTCGAAACCGTCGAAGTCTTCCGCCTCATTTGGGCACTCATCCTGGCTGTCATAAAGTCCGTCGAAATCGTTGTCGTAATCGGGACACCCGTCTTCGTCCTCAAAGCCGTCGTAATCTTCGTCTCCCTCGGGGCATAAATCCTTGTCGTCGGTTACACCGTCTCCGTCGCTGTCGGCGCGCACCGCGGCAAGGGCCTCCTGGCTTACCAGACCAATCCGCGCACCGTCCTTACCAAGGCCGCGCAAAGGCGAGTCGTAGGAAGCCATAAAGGCAAAAGATGCCCAGGCCAGGGGAGGAAACTTTGGGTCCTCGGAAATATTGGTTTGGTCCAAAACGGCATGAGCGTTGTAAGAGCGTCTGTTTGCGAACAGATCATTATAGATTATCCGACTGCGTCTGGAATTCTGAGAAACAAAAATGCCATACTTTTTATTAGCATAGAAAACATTATTTCTGATTAGAACCGTGCTGTTATTGTTTAGTGAAATACCGCTGTGGCCGTTATCGGCGATGATATTGTGCTCGATTGCGGAGCGCATTCCGTGAGAAATAAGTTCACAGAAAATCCCACTCCACTTGTTGTTGGCGATTATGTTGTTGCGGATATGAGGCAGTGAAATAAGGCATTGAATTCCAGTGGCATCATTTTCCTTGATGATGTTTCTCTCTATGAGCATGTCGGTGTTTTCGGATAAAATACCGGTGGCGCCTCTTTCGATGGTGAAATTCTTTACCACCGTACGGTTGGCTCCGAGAATGACAGGCTTCCCTCGGTTTCCTCTGATAATAGTACTGTCGGGATCCTGGCCTAAGAGGCAGATTCCATGCTGCATCAGGATACTCTCTTTATAGATCCCGTTTGCGACAAATACGGTATCCCCGGATGCCGCATTATTTATGGCCGCCTGAATAGAGGAGTAATCGTCGGGAACATTGATTGTTTTGCCGTAAGAACCGGTTATGAAACAAAGTAAAACGAATAAACAGACTGGCGAATGCTTATGCCTTAGCATATGAGCGATCCTTATCATGGAAAATGTAATTAAAAGAATTCCATAGGTGAAGAATTGTTTGTTTGAATAGTCGTTCAAATCGCTTAAAGAGTTCGAATCGAACTCTAATGGATTGTATGTCATATAATATAGATGGTTGTTTACGGTATTCCTACCAAATCGGTGGCGCAAAAACCCATTAAACCGTAGAAGCAGTAAACGGTTGAAAAAAAGTATTGCGTTGAAATAGTCTTTAACGTATTTTCAAGACATGAAAACCAGAGAATTTACAATTGCAGCCCTTCTTAACGTCAGTGTCCTTGCTGTCGTCGATATTATTGATGTCGTCGATGTCGTGCGAATTACAAAGACGTGGGAAGCGGGTTGGTGAATAATTAAGAGTATAAAAAGAAAATTCCAGGCCCGTTTCCCGAGAGGAAACGGGCCTTTTTTCTTTGGTCCCATGGCAATGCTTGCTTCATGCCTTCAAGAGGAGGTATTTTAACGTGCTTGAATGGAGGAAATTTTGAAAAAAACGGGTGCGCAAATAATTGTCGACGTTCTTTTAAAGGAAAAGGTTGAAGTCCTGTTTGGATATCCGGGGGGAGTAGTCATTCCCATATTCGATGTTCTTTATGATTCAAAAGGAATAAAGGTCATACTGACTCGCCACGAGCAGGCCGCCGCTCATGCGGCCGACGGTTACGCGCGTGCAACTGGAAAAACCGGAGTCTGTCTGGCAACGAGTGGTCCGGGAGCGACAAACCTGGTTACGGGTATCGCGACCGCTTACCTGGACAGCATACCCATGGTTGCGATCACCGGTCAGGTGGCGACTCCTCTTTTGGGCACGGATGCTTTTCAGGAAGCCGATATCGTTGGGATCACCCGTCCCATAACCAAACATAATTTTTTGGTCAAATCGGTTGGAGAGCTTCCCTCCGTTCTGAAGCAGGCCTTTCATATCGCAAGTACCGGTCGTCCGGGGCCGGTGCTGGTTGATATACCAAAGGATGTTTCCAGTGGCATCCTCGAGGATTATGTTTATCCCGACGAGGTATCCATTCGCAGCTACAAGCCAAACGTAGTCGGACATACTCGTCAGATAAAAAAGGCAGCCGAAGCGATCAAGGCGGCCAAGAAACCGGTTATCTATGCCGGCGGCGGTGTTATCCTCAGTGGGGCACACGAGCAGTTGAAAGAACTTGCGGAAAAGACAAACATTCCGGTTACCACCACCCTGATGGGACTCGGGGCATTTCCCGGAACAAGTGAGCTGTTTATTGGAATGCCCGGAATGCACGGATCAAAGACCGCCAATTTTGCGCTGCAGGAAACAGATCTGATCATATCCGTAGGAGCGCGTTTTGACGATAGGGTGACCGGACATGTGTCATCCTTTGCACCTCATGCAAAGATCATACATATGGATATTGATCCGGCGGCGATATCAAAGATCATAAAGGTCGATATACCGGTTGTCGGGGATGCGAAAAATATCCTTACCAAACTTAACGAGATTGTAGAGCCGCGCGAAAAGGACGAATGGAATGAACAGATAAACGCCTGGCGCGGCGATAGACTCTATGTTTACAGGCAGGATGATAAAGTAATCAAGCCTCAGTCTGTGGTTGAAGAGCTTTTCAGGCTTACCGAAGGTAAAGCAGTTGTAGCAACGGAGGTCGGACAGAATCAGATGTGGGCCGCACATTACTATCCGTTTGACACCCCCAGGCAGCTTCTGACATCCGGTGGGCTGGGAACCATGGGCTACGGTATGCCTGCCGCGATGGGGGCGGCGATGGTTATTAAAGACAGGCCGGTTGTCGATATTGCCGGTGACGGCTCCATTCAGATGAATATCCAGGAGCTGGCCACCATATCATTAAACCGTATACCGGTGAAGGTTATAATACTTAACAACTCCTACCTTGGCATGGTTCGTCAGTGGCAGGATCTGTTTTTCGATAAGCGTTACGCATCGACATGCCTTAAGGAAGGTCTTACAGATTGTGTCGAGTGTGTGGGGCCCGAGAATTGTAAACGAAAATACGTACCCGATTTTGTATCACTGGCAAAGAGTTTCAACATAGAGGCTTTCAGGGCGGAAACCCCTTCCCAGGTACAAGATGTATTAAAGAAGGGCATGGGTGTTGACGGGCCGGCGGTGATGGAGTTTATAGTTGCGAAAGAAGAAAATGTTTTCCCGATGGTTCCTGCTGGAAAAGCGATTAA
The DNA here is from genome assembly GCA_964586285.1 of uncultured Fibrobacterota bacterium. Lineage (GTDB taxonomy): Bacteria > Fibrobacterota > Chitinivibrionia > Chitinivibrionales > CAYFVL01 > CAZPHU01. The sequence continues at coordinate 8,443 of CAZPHU010000030.1, forward strand.
TGAGATTTTGGAGGCGCAATGAGCATGCATACAATTAGTGTTTTTGTCGAAAATCATAGCGGTGCACTCTCCCGCATCGCCGGGCTGTTTTCCAGCAGAGGCTACAATATCAACAGTCTGACCGTGGCCGAGACGGAAGATCCGGAGATCAGCCGAATGACCATAGTGGTCGGCGGGGATGAAAGCGTGTTGGAGCAGGTTGTAAAACAGCTCAACAGACTGATAGATGTTGTAAAGGTTGTGGATTTTGCCGGCGAGCCTATAGTTGACAGGGAGCTGATGCTTGTGCGGCTGGATACAACCAAAAACGGTCGTACGGAGCTTATCGAACTGGCCAAGATTTACGGAGGCAGTATTGCCGATGTGGGAAGTGCATCGATGACCGTGCAGATTATGGGAACAACTCAATTGATTGATGAATTTGTCCGACTGGTTAAACCTTACGGTATCAAGGAGCTGGTTCGGACAGGTAAAATCGCCATGGCACAAGCCGCAAAATAAGACACCATTTCTATTTTTAACTTTTTAAAGGAGACTGCGTAATGGCACTTATCGACTTTGGCGGGGTGAAGGAAAATGTGATCACCCGTAAAGAATTCACTCTTGCAAAAGCGAGAAGGGTTCTGAAAAAGGAAACCATCGCCGTGATAGGGTATGGTGTTCAAGGTCCTGCACAGGCATTAAACATGAAGGATAACGGGATCAATGTCATCATAGGCCAGTCTCCTGATTTCAAAGAGGACTGGGAACGTGCCCGTAAGGACGGGTGGGTACCTGGAAAAACACTGTTTGATATCGAAGAAGCCGCGGAGAAAGCCACTGTCATTCAGGTGCTCGTTTCCGACGCTGCTCAGAGAGTTATCTGGAAAACAATCAAAAAGCATTTGAATCCGGGTGATGCTCTGTATTTTTCACACGGTTTTTCGATCGTTTACAAAGATCAGACTAAAGTTATTCCGCCTGAGGATGTTGATGTAATTCTGGTCGCTCCCAAGGGAAGCGGAACATCGGTTCGTCGTAACTTCCTCTCAGGTGCCGGTATCAACTCAAGCTATGCGGTTTACCAGGACGCAACCGGTAAAGCTGAGGAGCGTACGCTGGCTCTGGGTATCGCTATCGGTTCAGGTTACCTTTTTCCGACCACTTTCGAGCAGGAAGTATACAGTGATCTTACAGGTGAGCGTGGCATTCTTATGGGCGCGTTGGCTGGAGTTATGGAAGCTCAGTATGACGTTCTTCGTAAAAACGGTCACTCGCCCAGTGAGGCTTTCAACGAAACGGTAGAAGAGTTGACGCAGAGTCTGATTCGTCTTGTTGACGAAAACGGAATGGACTGGATGTATTCCAACTGCTCCGCTACAGCACAGCGTGGGGCACTGGACTGGAGACCAAAATTCAAGAAAGCTACACTGCCGGTGTTTACCGAACTTTATAATTCGGTTAAATCCGGTAATGAAACAAAACGTGTCATAAATCTGTGCAGTCGCAAAGACTACCCTCAGCGTGTGGGTAAAGAGCTTGCGCAGATGCGCGAGTCCGAAATGTGGCAGGCCGGCGCGGCTGTTCGTAACCTGCGCCCTAAAGAGAAAGCCAAAACGGTTACTCGTGCCACAAAGGGTGTTTCCGGCCGTAAAGGCTAATGAGTCGTGAAGTGTTTGAGGCGGCAGGGTTTAGAGAGTAAATGAAAGATTTTTGCTCGAATCGCCGACAGGCCGACAAGTCCTCTCACTTTGTCACTCTCCATAAAGTTAAACGGAGGTGCTCCGTTAGGAGCACCTCCGCTTTTATGAAACCATCTGAAGCAGTGGGGATTGTTCATGAACGATAAAGTCTACATATTCGATACAACGTTGCGTGACGGTGAGCAGGCGCTTCCGTCCAGTCTGTCGGTTGAACAGAAAATCCGCATAGCCCGGCAGCTTGCCCGGCTCAAAGTCGATATTATTGAAGCGGGCTTCCCGGTGTCTTCTCCAGGGGATTTTGCTTCGGTGGAATCGATTGCGCGGGAAGTCAAAGGGCCGATTATCTGCGGACTTGCACGGATGGTGGAAAAGGATATTCTAAGCTGTGCAAAGGCAGTTAAACCGGCAGAGCGTCCGCGAGTACACACCTTTATCGGTACATCGACAATCCATACCGAAAAGAAGCTTCGGAAAACCGAGGATGAGATATTCGATATCGTAACCCGCAGCATCAAACTTGCCCGAAAGCACTGCGATGATGTGGAGTTTTCGCCCGAGGATGCGGCACGAACGGGAATAGATTTCTTGTGTCGAATCGTGGAGGCGGCAATTAAGGCCGGGGCAAGTACGATTAACATCCCGGACACCGTCGGGTATACAACCCCGGAGGTCTTTGCCGACATATTCGATCAGCTGTTTAACCGTGTGCCGAATATCGACAAGGCAATTGTGTCGGTGCACTGCCATGATGATCTGGGTATGGCTACGGCAAATTCTCTGACCGCTGTCAAGCACGGTGCACGTCAGGTCGAATGCACAATCAACGGACTGGGGGAGCGAGCCGGGAACGCGGCTTTAGAAGAAATTGTTATGGCTTTGAAGGTCCGTAAGGATGTTTTTAAGGTTAAGACCGATATAGAAACGCGTGAAATCATGCGTACAAGTAAACTGGTGCGTGATATTTGCAGCATGCCGGTTCAGCCTAATAAGGCGATCGTAGGAAGCAATGCGTTCTCACACTCCTCCGGCATTCATCAGGACGGTGTGCTGAAAGCAAAAAAGACTTATGAGATCATGACACCTCAGTCTATCGGACTCAAAGAGAACAAGATGAATCTGACCAGTCGCTCCGGCAGTCACATGGTTAAATCTCGCCTGCTCAGTCTCGGGTATACCGAAGATGAGTTCGATCTGCCGGCGTTCTACGAGCGTTTCGTGGAGCTGGCGGATAAAAAAGGAACGGTCTACGACGATGATCTGATTACCATGATGGAGTCGCGAAGTTATGAGGATATAACCGATGATTTCGTGCTGGATTATTTGAATGTGTCAAGCGGTACGACAACGGTTCCGACTGCAACGGTTCGCATCCGTTTGCAGGATGGTGAAACCGCCCAGGAAGCGGCATGCGGCGACGGTGCCTTTGATGCTGCCACCAGGGCAATCGATCGAATTGTCGGTTATGAGATTAACATCGATGAATTTCATCTGGATTCGATTACTCAGGGGCGGGAAGCTTTGGGAAAGGTAAAGATCGTAGCCAGTTCTCCCCAGGGTGTGTTTACCGGAAATGGAACCAGCACCGATATTGTGGACGCCTCCGCAAAGGCGTACATGGATATCGTAAACAAAATTTCCCGTATGCGCAAGTTCGGCAAAAAGCTGACGCCCGCGGAAAAGAGCGACGCCGCGACTAAACTATAGGGACGCGGGGTGTGTTGCGAAGCAAAGCTGT
>CAZPHU010000030.1:11959-36696 GCA_964586285.1 uncultured Fibrobacterota bacterium
CTGTATCGGCCCTGCGATAGGCACAACCGAGTTATCATAAACAACTGTAGGTTCATGAACAACCATGTTGTCATGCGTTGCAACAAAAGAAACAACTGTTTGAAACAATCTATGTCACAAAAAGAGCGGTCTTCATACCGCGTTTACTGAAAGGATAGCAAGCATGAAATCGTACAACATTGCGCTGATGCCTGGTGACGGTACCGGACCGGAGGTTCTTCGCGAAGGAGTGAAGGTGCTCGATGCGGTTGCCGCAAAATACGATCTGAAACTCAATTATGAGACTTTTGATTTCGGCGGTGAGCGATACCTCAAAACCGGTGAAACTATTTCCAACAGTGCAATCGAGGACCTGAGGAAGTTTGATGCCATTTTCCTTGGTGCGATCGGTCATCCCGATGTAAAGCCGGGTATTCTTGAGGTCGGAATTCTTCTGAAAGTCCGCTTCGCGCTCGATCAGTACATAAATTTACGTCCTGTAAAACTCTATCCGAATGTGGAAACTCCGCTCAAGGATAAGGGGCCTGAACATATAGATTTTACCGTTATTCGCGAAAACAGCGGCGGTATTTATACCGGTATGGGTGGTGCCGCGATGGTTGGAACTCAGAATGAGGTCGCATCCCAGCTCATGGTTTACACTCGACCGGTAGTTGATCGCTGTATGCGTTATTCATATGAGTACACCCGTAAACGCAATCGCAAAAAGATGCTGACGCTTGTTCACAAGTGCAACGTACTCACTAACGTTGGTGATCTGTGGGTTCGCTCTCATAAAGAAATGGGTGATGCCGAGTACACCGATATCAAACAGGATTATAATCATGTCGATGCATGTACCATGTGGATGGTAAAAAGCCCCGAGTATTACGATGTTATTGTTACATCCAATCTGTTTGGTGATATCATCACCGATCTGGGTGCCATGATTCAGGGCGGAATGGGTATCGCCGCCGGCGGTAATATCAATCCGGAGGGTGTATCGATGTTTGAGCCGATCGGAGGAAGCGCACCCAAATACACCGGTCAGAATATCATCAACCCTCTCGCCGCTATCTGTTCCGGAGGAATGCTTCTGGAAACATTGGGAGAGGATGCCGCGGCAAATGCCGTGGACAAAGCGGTGCATGATGCACTCGCATCCGGTAAGATAAAGAGTTTGTCTGCCGGAAGAATGGGAATGGGAACGACTGAGGTAGGCGATTTCGTCGCTTCACTGGTTTAGTCGAAACGCATCTGTTTCGGCTTAAATGCACGCGTTTGGTAGAGAGGCCCGGCCGGGCCTCTCTACATAGACCGTGATTATACACTGCCTTGTGTCTCTAACGGTGCGCGGCCGCAGGTTTTTAAACCGGGCGTGCCCAATCGAACCTTTTGACGATTAGGGGAGTTATGAACAAGAATAAAGCAACCCCTTCGGTTGCAATATACGATACGACTTTGCGTGACGGCAATCAGGCTGTCGGTATAGGCTTGTCGCTTACCGACAAGGTGCATATAGCGGAAAAACTAAACGAAATGGGATTTCAATATATCGAGGGTGGATGGCCCAATCCTACTAATCAGATCGACACCGAATTTTACAAGATCGTAGCGAAAAAGAATTTCACTTCCAAAATCGCAGCTTTTGGCAGCACTCGTCGCCCAAACGCCAAATGTGATGAGGATATTTTTCTGAAATCCCTCATCGAAACGGAGGCTCCGGTTGCAACCATATACGGGAAATCCTGGGATCTTCACGTCACTAAAGTGATCAACACGACCCTTGAAGAGAATCTGGCGATGATCGGAGAATCGGTAGGCCACTTAAAGAAATACATGGATGAAGTTGTATATGACGCGGAGCACTTTTTCGACGGTTATCGCAACAATCACGAGTATGCGATGAAAACACTGTTTGCCGCGCAGCAGGGGGGTGCCGATGTGCTGGTTCTTTGCGACACCAACGGGGGAACCATGCCAAGCGACTTTCTGCAAATATACCGTGAAGTGGCACGTCAGGTGAGCACTCCTCTTGGGGTTCACATGCACAATGATACCGGTTGCGCCGATGCCAACTCGTTTCTTGGCGTTGCGGAAGGAGCCATACATGTGCAGGGTACCGTCAACGGGCTGGGAGAGCGGTGTGGAAACGCCAACCTCTGTACGATTGTGCCCGGGCTGCAGCTAAAAAGAGGTCTCAGGCTGGTTTCGGACGAGCAGCTTAAGATGATGACTCAGATGTCAATCTATATAAGCGAGATCGCCAATATTTCCCACAACATAAGACTTCCGTATGTAGGTGAGTCGGCATTTTCACATAAAGCCGGTGCTCATGCCGACGGCGTTCGAAAGGTGCGTCAGTCGTTTGAGCATATAGCTCCGGAATCGGTTGGGAATTACAGGCGGTTTGTTGTGTCCGATCAGGCCGGTTCGAGCACCATTTTGGAAAAACTTAAGGATATTCGTCCCGATCTTGACAAGAAAGATCCTCGTGTAAAGAAACTTCTGATGGCCATAAAGCAAAAGGAATCAAACGGCTACCATTTCGAGGCCGCGGACGGTTCTTTTAAGCTCCTCGCCCGCGAGATGCTTGGCATGTTCGAAGAGCCGTTTAAAGTTATCGGTTTTCGTGTGATCGAAGAGAAGCGCGAAAACGGCGAAATGTATTCTGAGGCTACGATCAAGGTGGATGAGAATACCGTAAGGGTGCATACTGCTTCCGACGGAGACGGTCCGGTAAACGCTCTGGATAATGCGCTGCGCAAAGCGCTGATCGAATTCTTCCCGTCACTGAAACAGGTGAAACTGGAAGACTACAAGGTGCGCGTGCTGGACGGGCGTGAAGGAACCGGTGCGAAAGTCCGGGTGCTGATCGAATCCAGTGACGGTCTGGAGCGGTGGGGAACAATCGGGGTAAGTGCAAATATCATCGAAGCCTCATGGATCGCCCTGATTGACAGTCTCAATTACAAACTTATGAAAGATCAGGAAAATTAAACTGTTGAATGGCAAACGGGTTACAAACCCGTTTGCCGGTTCGAAAAAACACTAAACACGAGGTCTGGCTTATGGCAGCTGCACTGGATTGGAAAAACCTTGGTTTCTCATATATGAATACAGGCGCATATGTGACGGCTACGTACAGGGACGGTTCCTGGGGGCCGGTTGAGACTGAATCCCGGACATATATACCTCTTCATATCGCGGCAACCGCGCTTCACTACGGCCAGGCATGCTTCGAGGGGTTAAAGGCATTTCGTCAGAAAGACGGTAGGGTTGCGATATTTCGCCCGGAGCAAAACGCCAAGCGGCTGATCTCCACTGCCGAGAGGCTGGTGATGCAGGCCCCGTCAATAGAGCTGTTTAACGATGCGGTAAAGAAAGCCGTGGAGTTGAACATGGAATTTGTTCCACCTTATGGAACCGGAGCAAGCCTGTATATCCGTCCGTTACTTATCGGCATAAGCCCTCATGTGGGAATTCACGCGAGTGAGGAGTACCTCTTTGCGGTTTTGGCCATGCCGGTGGGGCCCTATTATAAAGACGGTTTCTTCCCGGTGAATGCAATCGTGCAGGAAAAATACGATCGCGCTGCTCCACGCGGGGTTGGTAATGTGAAGGCCGCAGGTAACTATGCGGCCGGTATGAGAGGGGATATGGATGCCAAATCAAAAGGATTTCCGATATGTCTGTATCTCGATGCCGCTACAAGAAGAAATGTGGAGGAGTTCGGGACATCTAATTTCATGGGAATTACAAATGATAAACAATACATCACTCCCGATTCCCAGTCTATCCTGCCCAGTATAACCAATGAGAGCCTGCAGGTGATAGCACAGGATCTTGGCTTTACGGTCGAAAAGAGACCGGTGCCCGTTGAATCACTGGATATTTTCTCCGAAGTCGGTGCATGCGGAACGGCCACCGTAATCACACCCGTTCACTCTATTCAACATGGAGATAAAGTATACCGGTTCGGATCACCCGATAAAGCGGGAGAAACTCTAACCCGTTTGTTTCAGGAAATTCAGGGGATCCAGTACGGGGAACTGCAAGACCGTCACGAATGGATGGTGCCCGTAGGCGGCCGCTGATGAACGTAAAGGCGCTGATGAAAACAAATGAAATCCGCTAATGAACGCTAATGAACGTTAATGAACGTTAATTTTATACGGTAGGCGTGCGGATGAAATTAACGCTGATTATATTAAACCAATGTGATTTTATGCCCTTGAGAGAAAACGACTGTTTGCGTATTCTCAAGGGCATTTTTGTTTAATACCAGGGACGTCTTTGCATCCAGAGTAAGACCATCAGACCAATCCACATACTGATGTTATACGTATCCTCTACGTTCGCATTGCTCATACCCGTTCATATAACGCAGATAATAAATCCATTTCATCGGACTCTTATGATCGAAAACAAAACGAAAATAGCTGTCTGTATCATTGTGATGGAATTCGAATATGTCTTTCTTTTGAATCACATAGTCACTAACCGAACTAAACGGCCATTTAAGCTCGGCACCGTTAGTGGCAGGAGTAAAAGTCAGTTCGTTTTTGGTCAGACTGAGTGTCCCGGTGTATGTATCAATAAACTCGCCGTCACCCTCCTGCTTTTGCATGAGAACATCCGATGACGTGCTCATAAGGGCTTTGTCATCAGTAGCGGCTATTTTGTTTTTGACGACCTGTTTATGCAAATTCATCCATTCATACAGATTCTCAGGAAGATCGGGGCTGCTTTTGCTGTAAAAAAGTTTACAATGTGCATCTATGGTAATAACCGAAGAACAAGATTTACATGTAACCTTATTGCCGCCGGTTTCAAGTGAATCCTCTGCTTTGCAATGAGGGCAAAGCCATACAAGCCGCTCCAGTCCGGCGGCCAGGTCGTGACCTTTGAAAGTCGTTTGACGGTTCCGGGGGTCCTCGATGTCGTTTACTTTTATATAATCGATAATCGTCTCAAGTATCTGCTCAGGAGTCATCTGGGCGATCTGCTCGCGGGAAATCGTGCGAAACTGAATGCGAACCTTGCCTTTTCGCTGGGTTTGCGCCCACCAGGGCTTGGTGAGAAAATTTCCTTTTATGCGGCTCATGTACAGGTTACATTTTGCTTTCTTGACAATTTTCTCTATTCCGCTGAAAATCGGCTGCGTATGTCCGTCCCAGGTAGTTTGCCCCTCGGGGAAAATCAGCACCCCCTTGCCTCTTTTTAACAACTGAATGGTTTTTTTCATCGCGGAAAAATCGTGTGCCCCCTTTTTTTTCGGAAACGCACCCACGCCTTTGAGATACCAGCGTGTAAATTTCCCCGCCCTGAACCCGTCATCATTCATCATTATCGCAAGAGGTGTCGAACTGTGGCCGCCGCTAAGCCACGGATCGAAAAACGTCCCGTGATTGCTGACCATTATGAAAGGTGTGGGGGGAACAGGATCGCTGCCCTGCTCGATTTTCACCCCGTATTTGGGTCGAAGGACCGCATACACAAACACTCTGCTGAGCTGCCAAATGACAGCATGATACAAATCACTAATAAACGTGAACATCAACTGTTATGCTTTCCTTATTTGATTGTAAATCAGACATTGAATTTAAAAAACATGATATCACCGTCACGCACAATATACTCTTTGCCTTCCTGACGGATTTTACCCGCAGCTCTGAGTGCGGCTTCCGATTTGTACTGCTCAAGATCATCCAGGGTATAAACCTCGGCCTTGATAAAGCCCTTCTCGAAATCGGTATGGATCACGCCTGCTGCCTGAGGTGCGGTTGCTCCCTTGTGAATCGTCCATGCCTTGTTTTCTTTTTCCCCGGCTGTAAAAAACGTCTCCAGATTCAGCAGTTTGTAAATACTTCTGGCCAGAAGATGTAAACCCGGCTCCGACAGGCCCATGCTCTGAAGAAATTCATCCCGCTCTTCCTGTTCAAGCTCTGCGATTTCCGATTCGATTTTTCCGCAGATTTTGATAAACTCCGAATCGTTACTCTGTGCATGAATGCGAAGACGAGCCGCTCCGGAAGAATCTTCGCTTAAACCGGCCTCATCAACATTGGCCACGTAAAGAACTTTTTTCGCACTCATAAGATGCAGATCTCTAAGCAGATAAAGCTCTTCGACAGAAAATTCATTGCGAACAGACTTGCCTTCAGCCAAAAGAGAATGGGCACGCTCGTATATGGCCAGCTTGGCTTTGGCTTCTTTATCTCCGCTTTTTGCAACTTTTGCCATGCGCTCCATGCCTCGCTCTACCGTATCCATATCTTTAAGCATCAGTTCGGCCTCGATTGTTTCCACATCACGGATAGGATCGATAGAGCCGTCGACGTGCACCACATCCTCGTCACTGAAACATCGCACCACATGCACGATCGCATCCACGCTCTTTATATGTCCAAGGAATTGATTGCCGAGTCCCTCGCCCTGAGATGCTCCCTTGACCAGTCCGGCGATATCCACCAGCTCCAAGAAGGCCGGAACTACTTTCTGGGCAGGTATTAGATTTGTGATTCGGTTGAGACGTTGATCCGGTACCGCGACAATGCCGGTGTTTGGGTCGATCGTGCAGAACGGATAATTCTCGGCTGATGCCTTCCCGGAACAGAGTGCGTTGAAAATAGTTGATTTGCCGACATTCGGCAGTCCGACAATACCTGCTGCTACGCCCATGATTATCCTTTTGAAAAAAACGATTATGAAAAGTGTCACTAAATATAAAGCCCGCACTCGGCGGGCTCAATTCTTAGGCATATAAATTGCCGGAAATAATATACTGGGGTGGTAAAAGTAAGCTAAATTATGTGCCCAATGTGCAATACGAGTTCTTTAAAGGCCTTATTTTGCCGAAACCGATCGCCCAGTACATAAAACCGTTGGTCTGATGATCAGAACTAAATCAGTTTGGGCAGTGGAGGCTGTTATATGGAGCAGGTAAAGAATTCTGAAACAACCTCTGTAGGTGTAGATCGCGAGGCCTTGTTTCCGGTGTTGAGGATGGTTACCATTTTTGCCGGAATATCCGAGGAAGGATTGCGGGGGATATTCGATAAATGCTATATAAAGACTTTCGGCGGCAGTGATGAGGTGGTGAAGGAAAACACCGCCGCGACGGATATTTATATCATTTTGCAGGGTAGAGTGAAGCTGATACTCGGGGCCGATGAGGAGCCGCTGGAGCTAATCGAGCTGGGAACAGGCAACTGTTTTGGCGAGGCATCCGTTATAGGAATACAAAATCACAGTGCGACGGTCGTCGCAATGGAACCGGCAACACTTCTGGTGCTCTCGCGGCGGGTGCTTATGCAGATAATGTCTGAAAACCAGCAGCTTTTCTCGCTTCTAATTCTTAATATCGCGAGGGAGCTGGCACGGCGACTTCACTTATCAGACGAAATCCTTCTTCGATATACCAGGAAAAAGCCTTTATTGACTCACTGAGTATGGGAAAGAAGGGCCTGGGCGTTGCGGTAAAAAATCAATTCCTTTTCACCGGTGCTTAAATCCGTGGAGTCTATCCAGCGCAATGCCTCGCCCTGATCATACCATGGAGAGTCGGTTCCGAACAAAACGCGCTCGGCCCCGTGTATCTGCACCAGCTTCTTGAACATGGATTTGGACAGGTAAGGACCTATTGCCGAAGTATCAAAGAAGGTGTTTTCACCCGCTAGAACATTGGCAACATCCTCCCACACCTGCCATCCTCCCATATGCGCCGCCACCATCAGGAGGCGAGGGAATTTCCTGACAACCTCACGCAAGGCGCCTGGAAGCGCGTGGTCGGATGTGAACGGGCCGGGATCTTTGCCGGCATGAAACATGACTATTATACCGGCATCCTGCAAGCATTCATATATCGGAAACATCTCAGGCGAATCAACATGAAAATACTGGTACTCGGGATGAAACTTGATTCCAGGAACTTTATTTTCCTTGAGAAAATCCACTTCCCGGGCGAAATCAGGATCCTGGGGATGAATAGTTCCAAAGAATATCAGGTCTTTTCCGGTTTGGGTTGATGCGCTTTGATTGATCGTTCGGACATGAGACGGTTTAGTGGCAATCGGCAGAACTATACTGATGTCTACACCGTTTCTTTGCATCGATTCTTTCAGACCCGCCGCGGTTCCGTCTGTATGATTTTGCATCTGGGGGGCGTTTGCCTTAAGCGTTCCTATCGCCCGCTCGGCGAGATCGTCGGGGAAAACATGGGCATGAAAATCAATTAGCATACTATTCTCTTCTCTGAGCCTGAATTACGCGTTTTGGAGCAAATGAGTTGCGTTGTCTTGAGCTCCAGGGGTTGAAGCAATCGGGTGCAGCACCCTCAGAGGTACTTTCATGATAGCTCAAGTCCTTGTGTGCCAATATATTGCGCCAATCGCAACGAGAACGTCATGAATCGCAAAGTCCTCTGTAAATCGAACATCATATTACCCAAGACCCTGTTTTCAGTTAAAAATAAGAAAAGGATGAGGGTAAATGCACATATGGATACACGTTAAGACATCTATGCCGGGTATGCATCAGACACACGTTTCGTAATTAAACAGCAGTTAAAAGGATTGGTTCGGGAAAAAAAACGCCGGGCTGTGTATAGTTTCCTTTACTCTTAACAGGTTAAATTGTTGAGCTGTGGAGCCCCATTTGTATCAACAATGATTCGAGGTTCTTATTGATGCATATTGCAACAACTTATCTGTTTGTCGGTGCCGATTTGATTTTTACCGATCGACAATGCTTACATATGGTAGCTTTGAAAGAAAGATCGATAATCGGTAGATAGATGCGGGTAAAATCCTGCCACACACCGTCAACCAGCACCGAATCACATCGACAGCAACGCTCCAGAACAGTCAGGTTGTTCTTCTTTCCTCTAATATGGGCTTTCATTGCAAACTCCTTTGCTATGTGGTAGAATGTATAAAAGAGAGAGAAAAAATCATATTTGTTTGTTAGCTTGCAATCTTTTCTACATGAGATCTTTATGAGGAAACCGCATCAGAAAGAGTGTAATGAAAAGAAAACGGCCGACAAACCTGAATATTTGATTATTGTTACCAAATATAAAATCCGCACGGTTAAAAGAGATGTTTGGAAATCGTCGTAAAGAAAAGAGACTAAATCTCACCATAGGGATAACTGTTCGCATGGATGGGACTTTGGTGCATGGTACCTCTTGCAGTAACATCAGTTCCGGGGGAATGTGTATACAGTTTAATGCAGAGCCACCGCCGGGCGATTGGGGAGCGGTATGGTTAACCAAGCAGTATGAAGATGAGATTGTCGCTTTTGAATCCGAGTTCAGAAAGCTGTGGGTCAAGCCCGTTGATATCGGAAGCGCCGAAATGAGAATGGGTGTGCGTTTTATCAACACTCATCCCGAGGACCGGTATTCTCTTAGTCTCATATTGTCGCGTGAGTCGCAAAACGTCCCGGATTAATCGCTGCAGCTGATTAAATATCGATTTTCATTTATATAATCATCCAAAATTACGTTGCAACGGCATTATGCTTGCAACAATTTTATCCTGAAGCACTTCACGAATAGTCCAATATTCTATCGATCGATACCAGGGTTTAGCTACTGGTGTTATAAGATTTGTAAACAGGCCCGTTGTGGGGTCCGTTTTAAGGTATGGGTCAAATATGATGCGCACATCCTCCGTATTCTTAATGGCAGAAGACGGACAAAGCCGATGGATTTCTGCCGGGGAGGTAATACATGGCTGCTAATATACTCGTAACTGGTGCAGCCGGGACTGTGGGGCGCCAACTTGTTCAGGAGTTGAGCGGGCGAGGCGTTCGAGTTCGAGCTGCAATACATTCAACCGAATCGGCTGATGACTTACAGCACGATCTGGTTGAGATAGTTGAATTTGATTTCAATGATGCAAGTACGTTTGAGGACGCTCTTGCCGATATAACCAAAGTATACCTCATATCTCCTGAAATCGATGATCCTCTGGCATTAATCAGGGAATTCATCGATGCCGCAGTCTCTGCCGGTGTGCATCTGATCAGGCAGTCGCGATTCGGAGCTCAAACGGGTGAGATTGGATTTTCCCGGCGGCACAATGAGGTAGAGCAGTATATCGTGGGATCCGGTATAACGTATACCTTCTTGCGTCCAAACACATTCATGCAGGATTTTATCACTGAGTATGTCCCGTCAGGGGGTGTAATTTATCTTCCGATGGGGCATGGAGAGGTGTCTTACGTGGATGTGCGCGACATCGTCCTTACCGCCGCCGAAATTCTCACGCAGGAAGCGGTGCATGAGGGCAAAAGCTATACGTTAACCGGACCCAGGGCTGTTGCGGTGGCCGATGTGGCCCAGATCATGAGCGATGCATCGGGGGTACACATATCCTATGTCGATATCCCCGATGAGACCGCCAGACACGCCTTGGAGACAAGCGGGTATCCCGGATGGTTAGTGGATGCATTGTTGGAGATGCATGGACGAAACCGTGATAATTATGCCGCCCTCGTAACCCAGGATGTGCAAAATGTAACAGGCAGGTCACCCAGAAACATCGAGCAGTTTGCACAGGATTACGCGGAGATGATACGGGATTTAACCCAACAGGAACATCCTCAGAACGTTTGAGTGGTTTTCGTTCTGCAGCTGCAAAACAACTGCAAGACAAATTCCATTCAAAAAAAAATCAGCAACAGTTCGTTGCTGATTTTTTTTTTATTCGTGGGATGGGTTTGTCAGAGGCAAGATGGTAATTGCCGCCCGCATAACTCTTGATCAATCTCTATGGGTCCCTAAAGGCTGATTAAGTTAACCCCTGCTAGTCAGTCAGACCTTCTCTTTCTAAGCAACTTCTCAATCGCAACCATTGGTGCGTTTCTTTGTTCCGCATCTTTTATTTTAAAACATTTCCTAAGGAGAAGAATGCGCGTTGTTATGACCGGCATTACATCCATTCACGGATGGCCGGTGTTTCAGGCTCTTGTTGCTAAGCTTGGCAGTGGGGATGTCTATGGTATTCGTCCACCCAAGATGTCTGTTCCTGATTGTGAGAATGTCTCCGCACTGTGTGTCACGGATACCGAAGCACTGAGGCGGATTCGCAGGGGTTTTCGACCAACTCATGTCATTCATGCCGCCGGAGTGTGTGATCTGGATGTCTGCGAAGATCGGCCCCAATGGGCCCTCGATCTTAACGCCGGTGGAGCGTCTGCCGTTTCCGAGGTCTTCGGCGACCTTCCTGTTCTCCATCTGAGCACCGATCTGGTGTTCTCAGGCAACAATCCTCCGCCAAAAGGCTATGCCGAAAGCGATAAACCCGATCCGGTCAGTGTCGCCGGTAAAACCTTTGCGCTGGCCGAAGAGATCATCCGGTCACTCAAAAGACACTGTATCGTTCGTCTGGGCCTTCCCCTGGGGGATTCAATCACCGGCAATAAAGGGGCAGTGGATTGGATCGAGAGCCGTTTCAAGAAGAATCTGCCGGTAACCCTTTTTTACGATGAGCTTCGTTCCTGTGTAGAATGCGGCCAACTGGCAAACACCGTATTGTCTCTTCTTGCCGCTGATGCACAAGGTTTATGGCACTGTGGGGGCCCCTTTGCCATAAGTCTCTTTGATATCGGTCGATATGTGCTTCGTCGGGGAGATTACCCTCGCGGGCTTTTGCGCGGCATTTCCCGTTTCGATGAAATCGACGGCCCCCCGCGCATAGGAGATGTACGGCTCAATTGCGAGAAACTCGCCGGTCTGGCCGCGTAATGCGCATGAGCAATAGCCGTTTACAGACGAAAACCCGCTTTCAAACCGATTGTAAGCTCATACCCTTCTGCTATTATCTCTCCAGCGACCTTCGACTCGTCCCAATAGTAGTCCTTTACTGTCGGAGAAATGAAGAAGTTTTTGGCCGTTGTGTAAAGATCCCACCTGTAAAAATACCGATGCTTGATATCTTTCATTCTTATCTGAGCGCTGAAGGTGTATCCGGCCTGAGTTTCGATACGTTTGTAATCCTGGGATAGAAGATCATAGTAGTAGTTGCCGTCGCGGATGAAGCCGTGAAGATAGAGGTGAAGTTTATCATCCAGAAGTCGCGTGTGAACCCCGCCTTTGAGGGTATAAGGTATCTCCCATTCGTAAATATCATGCCGGTCTTCGTTTTTGCCCTTTCCTTTACTCCTGCGATGAGCGTCGGTGACGTTGACCTGGACATACGGACTTACGGGACTTTGGGGGGTGATGTCCAGACGAGCATCGACACCCTTTGCAAATATCCCGCCTGGAATATCCTGCCATGTAAAAGTAACCGGATTCATGATCGGTGATTTATCCTGAATACGCATATACGGCTCGACATGTAATTTAAGCCATGCTAAACCGGTGTAATAAAGCTGCATTGAACTGATAAAAGATTTTAGCCGCGTTCTTTCCAACTTTTTGTCGGGCAGTCCTCTGAAATCGGGAAATGAGGTGACCAGGCCGGATGAAACTCCCGCGGTCAGGGCGTCAGCGGTCCAGGAGACAGATACTCCCGGATCACAAATAAATTCGGGTTCGCTCCCAAAAAACTTTACCGCCCCCAGAAGGCGGGCTCCGAAAGTAAAGGCATTTAGATCATACTCGAGGTTGCCGTGAACATGGCCGCCGATTCTTTGGCTTAAGCGGCTTTCCCCCTTATCGATACCAAAGGAGTGATCTCGCTGTTTCAAGTCGCCCGACCATGTCTCATGGTCGAGTGATACCCTTATATCGGCGGCAGCATTTCCTTTCTCGATATCCCGGACAATACCTGTAATAGTTGCATTTGTCAAATATGTCGTGTTGAGAAAAGAATTGTTCCACACTCTTTTGCCCTTGGCGAAGTATTGTCTGGAACCTCCTGCCGAGAAAGTGACATTCTTATGCCTTTTTGGGTGAAACTCAACTGCCGCCATTCCCCAGGGGATGGTCTTATCGGTTCCTTTGATTTCGAAAGGATCATTTGGATCCGGCTCGAAATCGCTGTAAGAGTCCCAGGCAAACCAGCCATATGAATTGAGCCGGAATTTATCCGCATGAAGCTCACCGTTTAACGTCAGATCGCCGAAGCCGACGGGAAAACCTATTCCGCTTTGGGCATCACCCTCCAGGTCATAGCGGGCCCTGTTCCACTTGAGCATATAAGCATTGGCGCCTTTGAATCCGATCTGAAGAAAGCGCTTAGGTTTTCTCCTGGATTGACTCGAATACAGAATGTCGGCGCTTGTGTTCGAAAAATCCACTATCACCTCGGGCCTTTTGTATTTGGCCCCATCTTTGTCGCGCGATATGTCGGGATTCGCCTCGATAACGACTCCGCCGACACTCGGATAATGTCCGGCAACGCTGTTTATTACAACCTGCATATCGCTTATGTTCGCAACGGACAAGGCATCGATATCGCCGATTGCGCAGCCGCCGAAATGATACGGAGAAAGTAAAGGAACGCCTCTAATCAGATATACATTGTCATAGGGGTTTCCGCCCCTGACAAGCATCTCGCTTTTTGATCGGCTGCTTCTGTTAATCATCGTATGTGAGCGAACTATTTCACCGAGGCTGTTGGTTAAACCGACCGATGTTTGGGCCTCTTCTATGTCAACCTCTTCCACTGTCACATCTTTTTTACCATACACTACGATTTCATAATCCCGGTTCTCATCAATATAGGTTTCCATCCGTATTTGAACCGACAAAGATTTGAGTTCGTTTATATCCGCCGCAAACTTCTGTGTTTTATATCCCGGTGCGATAACCGCCACATACACCCGCCCCGACGGTAAAAGTCTTAGACTGAAACTGCCGCCCAGGTCGGAGAAAGTGGAAAAGATCATATTGGCATATGACTGCCCCTCAAGCGTACCTGCGAGTCTGCAGTACCTGTCGTGTCCGATTGTGATTGTCGTATCGGTAAGCGTATCCACATATTGCATGTTTATACGTGCGTTGTAAATCGGTTTACCTGTTTCTTTGTCGCTTATTTTCCCGTGAAGTTGAGGGGAGGCTTGGGCGAAGGTTTTGACCATTTCCTCTGGTACGTAATCCATCTCCAGATGAACGATCGAGGCAGCCGGTTTGCCCTGCCGGGTCGACGGAGAAAAGGAGGAGCTAAGAACGTGTGCTTTAGTTATGCTGTCAAGCAGTGAGCCGGAACTCACTAGAAGACTGCAGCTTTCGACCGTTCCGTTACTGTCGATACGAGTCGCTACGGCTACTATACCCGACAAACCTTCTTTCAGAACCTTTAGCGGTATATCGTATGCCGGTTCGTGTTTTAGTTCCGGCGCGGTTTGATCGGATACCACCGCGGAGGTTTTTTGATCGGACCAATTTTCGATGGTATCCTGCGCGGGCAGGGAATGCACCGGATGTGAAAAGAGAAGGTAAATACACATGGGCTGAGCTGCTGTCAGGATGATCTGCACAATCAGGTAAAAAAATGCTTTCCCGGGTTTCTGAAAACCCCTGAAGAGTATTATTAGTGATTGTCTCAAATTTTCTCCCTCCTCAGGGCACGCGCTACTCGTCCGCTGAATAGTCAAGAATCGCCGAGCATAGTATCTTATTTCCGTGTGCTTGAGTTACTATCCTTTTATGGCTGTTGATTCTATGGAAGTATAAACGTCTTCGTCGCGGCAAAATGAATATTTAAACGCAACTCGATTACCTGTATCCGCTATCTTATCACTGCCGGCTTCTTGCCTCGAAGCTTTTTGCTCTCTGAGAGGACGCGGAGCACAAAGTTATTCCGAGTGTCTTCTGTGGGATGAGGCGGTTTGTCCCCAACCTCTGGGGCTTTGTCTAACAGTTTGATATATTTAGTTATACTATTAATCATCGTAAGCCGAAATCTTTCCCTGGGGTCTTTTGTCCCCAGATTTCTAAGACAGGCAACATGGGTCTAGCTCGTAAGTTCACTTAAATCAAACACATAAAAATATGGTATGGCGGTTGCAAAGGTGCCCTTCAGACGAATGAGCAGAAACCAAATCCGGAAACGGTTACTCAAAAAAGACTATCTTTCCACTCAATCGAGGAGGGTACCATGAAAAAGTTAATTTCTTCAATCGCCGTTGCTGCGTTGGCTTTAGGAGTGTATGCGCAGGATGTTACGGAAACCGAGATGCCTGATTTTGAACAGTTGAAAGCAGAGATTCAGCAAGAGGTTGGTGTTGAGTTGGATCAGCTGCCGGTTGCGGTTCAAGACCGTCTGGCGGAAGCCAGGAAAGAAATGGTGGAGGCACGCAAGCAGCTAAGGGATATGAGAGCGCAAGGTAAGACACCCGAAGAGATCAGGGCTCTTGTTGAGCAAAACCGACTGGAAGCCACGGAGCGTCTGGAGCAGGCTATTCGCAATATGGAAGGTGTTTCAGAGCAGGTCAGGGCTCAAGTGGAGCAGGCCAAGGCGGAAGTGCAGAAACGTCTTGAAGAGAAAACCGCTGAGCTGAAACAGCTACAGGAGCAGATCCGTCAGAGGATTCAGGAAGGTCAGTCGAATGGAGAGAATGCGGGCAGCAGCCACGGCGGCAATTGATCGAAACCGGCGAATTCGTCCCCCTTGCGCTAAAGGGAGTGAGCTGCGGGCAAGTTTTTTAAGGAAGGGATTGAATCCCTTCCTTCATGTTATTACAATATGTTGTATTCACGGGAGAGAAAGAATGAACAGGGTAGTGCGGCTGGTACTGATTTTTGGGATTGCGGCGCAGGCATTTTCCCAGGTTGATCATGAGAAGGCATATCAGATACCTGAGTCGGTCGAACAGACCAATACAGATGAAATATTTGATGAGATCATGCAGTCGTTGTCGGTGGATGTGAAAGCGGAGATCGATTCGGCATCCAAAGGAAACGGTAGGCGGGTTGAGCCAAAAGAGAAACCCGGCAGCGGGCTTTCGGTTCAAAAAGACAGGCTCAACGATCAAACCGGGTCCCAGGCGGGTCATGTCCTGGAAAATCTTCCTGATGAAGTACGCAGGCGCGTGGAAAAGGCTATGACCGAAATCGAAAAGCGTCAAAAAGAGCGCCGAATGCAGTTCAAAGAACCGCGCAGACAAGCCGACTGAATATTTTCGGGTAAATTGTACCGGGTACAATGCCGAAAACTCAACCTCGTTATAAGGAACTGGAATAATGAAACATTTAATCATCTTTTTAAGTGCCGTATATTTAAGCGCTGTAATGCCCGCCGCCGCCGATACGACATTTTTCAGTACTGCCATGGAGTACTCCATATATCTTCCGGGCAACTGGGTGATTAACAACTCCTCCGACACCGCCCACTACTTCTATGATACCACCGCAACCTATGATGCTTTCCTGTTCATTTCCCGTACTCCGATCAAAAGCGCAGAATACAATACTCCCGAGGAATGGACAAGAGCGCATTACTTAGCCTACGAACTGCTGGTACAAAACTCCTATGATCCGTGGGGGGTTGTTCTTTACAGCGACTCCTCCGCAAACAAATCGATCGGCAACCTTTGGGCACCACTTACCTACTCTCACTTTGTAAGCACCGACTCTTCACTGGGAAACTGGCGCGAATATGTGCGCTTTACGGCAACCGATCACTACGGATACGAAATCTCTGTACTCAGCGATACTGCCGACATGCAGGCAAATCTGGGTGTATATGCTCTTATGCTGGATAGTATGAAAATTCACGCCTCATCGGCAAGTCAGATTAAGCCGTATGAAGCAAGAAAATATCAGGCCCGCACGGTTAATCCTGTTTACAGGGAAATTGTGGTGGATCCTTTGGGTAGAGTAGTAACCCTTGATGCCCTTCAAAAGGCCGCCGGGGGTGTTTATCTGAACAACTCAGGCAAACGTGTACTCAAGTTGCGCCCTAAGCTTTAATTTACTCAGGTTAAGAAAGGGGAGATTCGCATGTTTTTAATGCCTATCTCCTTTCGGCGTTTATATTCAAAGGACATACAGTTATTAGGGGCAATAAATGATAGTATATGTATGTTAAGAAAAAAACGCTCCGATTTAATTCGATTCTTCTTTCAGAAACCATGAAAACAACTGTTTCTATTCTTATACTTGGCATCTGTTGCCTGGTACTGTTTCATACAGAAGTCTGTGCGGCAAAAAACGTATCCCAATACGTCCGGGAGGGTGGAAGTCTTCTATTTGAACAGCCCGATTCCGCACTCTATCGCTTCATGCTTGCCTATAGGGCGGGAATGTCCAAGGATAGTCTAAAGTACTACTGGGCCGAGACATACAGAGTCAAAGGCGTTTATGACAGTGCATTGATACTCAACCACGCAATCACCTGGGCCGGTGATAAAAGAGAGGTGGTTTTTAACCAGCGAATCAAAATCTATGAGGCACTGGGGTGGGAAAACAAAGTACACGCGCTGCGCGATTCGGTTGGAGAAAGAGGCTTTTCCATCCGCGAATTTCCCCGCATCTCAGCGGGGTTTAACGGCGTTTACTCACGAAAAAAAGAAAAAGATTCGTACGACGTTCCATTTATCCCTTACCTTCCTTTATCACTGCGGGACACTCTTATCCAGGGATCGGGATATGGAGGGTATCTGGATTTTTCATGGGAGGCTCACGGGAATTTTGTTTTTCTCGGGTCCGCTTCCATGTCAAAACCCTACTACAACCGATCTGTAGTAAGCATGGACTCATCCGATATCGGATTTACGGCGGGAGTCAAGACGCAAAATCTTGTGCCCGGAGGCTCTGTCGGATACCTGTTCGGCAGAGAGTGGTACACCGGCGGCGGAGTATCTTCCACCCATACCCTTTCGGTGGATTATCTCATCTCCCGGTCAAATTACTTAATCTACATGAACATGAGTTATTACCTCGGCCTTCTAAACGATCTTAAAACCGACAGGCAGTATGTATCATTTATATCTTATATGAAAAACCGTATAGATAAAGAAAACAGTTTTTTCCTGGCGGCAAGTGCATTACTTTATCTTGATGAGCCCTCCGTACAGCCGTCGTGGTTGGATGTGAACGGTTCTTTTTATCCGGCGGATGTTTACCAGGCGAACCTGACGCCTTTTATGGGTGATTCGATTTTCGCCGGTTACACCAAAAAGTTTGATACTAAAACGCTCATCCCTCAGGGGCTTATGAACATCAGTTTGACCGCCGGAAACGAAATCGGATTGCCCTTCGGAGTCGGAATGCGGGTTCAGGCTCAATTTTCTTTGCAAGCCTACGCCGATGCCTATAAATGGTCTGAGATGAGAATATGTGCGGATTCGATTGAAGGCTACAAAGAGGAATTGTTTAGTGTAAGCGGCTGGTTTGTGACACGAAATGGTGATGAATATGCCTTTGTCAAAAGAGTGGATGAGAATTCCAGTCTCTACCATGTCGCCTCCGATGCAAGCTACATCCGTCGTTCGGAGAAGCGCACCGATAATATATTAACCATTGGAGCGGCGCTGGATCGAAAACTCGGATCAATCGGAGCGATAAAATTCGATGGAAAACTGTCAAAGACCTGGAGCACACTCAAAGAGGCTCCCGTTCGTATACCAAACTGGGAATGGACGCTTGGTTTATCCTGGAAGAAAACCTTTGATTTGAACAGCATAGGTCGAAAGAAGCATGCTATTGAATAGAATCCAAAAAACATACATTCTCCTGGTCGGGATATTATTTCCGGTTCTTTTAGGCTGCGGCTCCGATCCGGTCCGCAAGGGCCGGACGGCTCTTGCGCTGGGAGACTATGTGATGGCGAAGTCTTTTTTCGCCGGCAGACTGCAACAAAAGCCCGACTGTTATCCGGCGCGGCTTGGGATGGGTAAGGCTCTTATCCAGGAAGCCGCCGCTCTGGCCACCGACTCTTCCTGGCGCCGTGCACTTACTCATCTGGAAGCGGCCCGTACGATAAATCCCCAAAGTCCCGAGGTGATAGAGCTTCTGGGGGAAGCCTGGTCGGTGCATGCACGTAACCGTCTGGAATCGGGCGATACTCTTCAGGCCTTGTCGGCTCTGGGTAAGGCCATAGAGTACAGCCCCTTCTCGGTCGAGCCGCTTAATCTGGCGGGAATTGTTTACTATCGTCTGGGAGATCCGGACAAGGCGGTGACTCTATTCAGGAAGGCGATCGCGGTCGACAGCTCAAACGCCTCGGCTTACTTTAATTTAGGCATGGTCTACTGGCAGCAAAACAACCACCAAATGGCTCACACCCAGTGGCTTCATGCATTGGAAAATGATCCGGCCGATGATGATATTGTCTACTGGTTTGCCCTGGCGGAAAAGTCCCTTCACCAGCAGGGGGCGCAGTGAAACCAAGGGTACCGGGTGGGTTTAGTTTGCCGATGAAAACCGGCGGCGGAGCGTTTGCGACAGTCTACCGGATGCGTCAGGATGCGCTCGAACGGTGGGTGGCGGTAAAGATCATCCAGGAGAGGGATACTCATAAAAGAAAGAAGCTTCTCAGGGAAGCGTCCGTGCAGGCGCGGCTTTCCATTCCCTGTATACCTCAGGTCTATGATGCTTTCGAGCAGGGCGCAAACGTTTACATCATCATGGAATGGATCAAGGGAGTAAGCCTCGCGCAGCTTCTGGATCAGTCGGAGCTTTCGGACAAACATCGTGTGTGGCTGGCCGACGGGGTCGTTCGGGCCGTCGCTACTCTTCACGGCCTGGGTTATGCTCATCGGGACCTCAAGCCCGCAAACATACTTGTTTCGCCCCGGGATGGGGTGTACCTTGTGGATTTCGGGTTCACGAAGGACATTTCCGACGGGGAGAAATCCGTGGCCGGACTGGTGAAAGGCACACCGGCATACATGGCGCCGGAGCTGTGGCGGTTATCGTCGGATAAAGACTATTTCCGGGCCGATATATTCGCGGCGGGACGGATTCTGCGCGATATCCTTTATGAACACCGGCTTTCATCCATAACCGACGATATGCTCAAGGATAATCCTTCCCTTCGTCCCGCCGATGGAATGGAGGTGCTGAAAAAATGGGAATCTGCTCTTTCGCACCGGATGGAACCTGCCTGGGCTGCGGTTGCCGGTGAGCCCACCACGCAAAAACATGTAGACGATTTGTACGAGGCTTCGACTGCTCTTCTGGCGGAGGGGCAAATCGATGAAGCATACAAGTTGTTGCTGGAGTGCCTGGAAGAGGATCCGAACATGAAGCCCGCGATGGATCTGATGGCGCGGTTTCCGGACTTTACCCGGCGGCGCAAATACAAAAAGCAGCTGCGTCTCTCGATTGGAGCCGCTCTGGTTACGGCACTGACATTGACCTCGTTTTTAATCGGCCGCATTACAAAAGATGTGCCTTTGACCGCTGTCGACGGGATGTCGGAGACGCTCAAGCAAACGCTTCAACTCAAGGCATCACGCTCCTCTTTAAGCACGGCGACCTTTGATTTCAGGCAGGATTCAATTCAAACCACCACACTTTCGGGCCGACTGTTTGTATTAAATCATCCGCAAGACGGCTTTCTGGTGGTTGATGATGTTGCCCGGCGAGATATGGAAAAAATTAAGAAAGGACTGGTCCTCGAATATGGAGATCATACGGTGGAGTGGCAAAACGAGGACGGTAAACGGGTTTGGCGCGAAAGAATGCGTATCTTGCCTTTTCAGACGAGATCGATCGTTATTCGTTCACATGAGAAATCAACGGATGGTCCTAAGGGGTAGAATTAAATGAGCAAAAACGCTTTCCCGAGAATTCGTAATGTCGGCACCGATGAAATAGTATCGTTTTCGGGACGGGTGGTTACTTTCGGTTCCGCAAATGATTGTCATGTAATGATTAGCGACAGAAAGGTCGCATCCCGTGCGGCACATTGCATCTTCACCGGAGGCGGCTATAACATTCAGCCGCTGGATCATGGGCAGGTCCGCATAAACAACCTGCCTTTAAGGGGCGGGCACCGTCTGGCTCACGGTGACAAAATCACAATCGGAGGGGCAATATTCGAGTATCAGGAAAACGAGATCACCGATAATAAAATCACCCGGGATCCTTCGTCGCATCCGGTGGAGGATTTGATCTCGGTTGTGGTGATGCTTTTGCGCAACAGGGGAGCGGATGTTAGCGAGGAGCTTGTTGCCAGTGTTTCCCGTCTGATGCGCTGTGATGCGGCGCGGCTTCTCACCGAGGATGAGCAAAGTGGTGAGCGCAAAACCATCGCCCGCTATCCGGCGGGAGCCGGGCTCGATCGGTTTTCGGTCAGGGCGATAGATTGGGCAAAGTCCGCCGGGAAAACCGTACTTGTCGCGGATATCGCCGATCGCGGCGCAATGGAGTCTATGACAAGCCTCGAGCGTAACCAGGTCGCATCCGTTATGTGTGCGCCGCTTATCGCATCCGACCACAGCACCATCTTGGGGTACTTGTATCTGGATCGTCTTCGTGATCGTAACACCTTGTTTACCGAGGAGGACAGAAATTTCTGTGATACTCTGGTTCCTCTTTTTACCGAAATACTTTCCAATGCGAACCGTCACACCCGCCAGGCCGAGACTATCGCCCGCCTTCAGTCGGCGCAGCCGTCACGAAGCGGTATTTTGTTTGAAAGTGCCGAGATGGGCAAGGTGATTGAGCAGGCTCAGAAGATTGCCAAAACCGATTCGCCGGCGCTGGTGCTGGGTAAAACCGGTACCGGAAAGGAGTTGATGGCGCGGTTTATTCACGAGCACTCCGGGAGAAGTGATAAGCCTTTTAAGGCGATCAACTGCGGCGCCATACCTGAGAATCTGATCGAATCGGAGCTGTTTGGTCACGAAAAAGGCGCCTTTACGGGGGCAAATCAAAGAAAGACCGGATTGTTTGAGGCCGCGCATACGGGCACCGTTTTTCTGGATGAGGTAGGGGAGCTTCCTGTCCAGCTTCAGGTAAAACTCCTTCGGGTGCTTCAGGAGAGCGAGATAGTAAGGGTTGGGGGAACCGAATCCATTGGGGTTGATATCCGGATCATTGCCGCTACCAACAGGAATCTGGAGCGGGAGGTTGCGGAGGGCCGATTCAGGCAGGATCTTTACTTTCGGCTTCACGTACTGGCTCTGACACTACCTCCGCTTGTAGACCGGGGCCAGGACATCATTCTTTTGGCTCATTATTTTATCGGCCGTTATTCCGATCAGTTTGGAATTTCCCGCAAAGCTCTGAGTTCGGCGGCGCGCAACAAGCTGCTGACGTACGGGTGGCCGGGTAATATCCGTGAGCTGGAGAATGTGATTCAGAAGGCGGTGCTTTTATCGGGCAAGCGCATAGAGGAGTCCGATATCGTCTTCACCCAGGCTGCCGTTTTCGGTGACGATTCCCCGTGTGATACCCCCCAGACTCTGAAAGATGCCCGGAATCAGGCGGAATCCCGGGCGATCACCAAAGCCCTTAGCCGAACGGGCGGCAACATCTCCATGGCCTCCAAAATCCTCCAGATCGACCGCAAATGGCTCATGCGCAAGATGGATGAGCTGGATATTTCCGCGGATACCTACAGGGGTAGGAACGCACCCCCCTTGGTCCCCCCTTATTAAGGGAGGGAAAGAAGACATAACGCACCCCCCTTGGTCCCCCCTTAGTAAGGGGGGAAAGAAGACATAACGCACCCCCCTTGGTACTCCCTTAGTAAGGGGGAAAGAAGACATAACGCACCCCCCTTGATCCCCCCTTAGTAAGGGGGGAAAGAAGACATAACGCACCCCCCCTTGATACTCCCTTAGTAAGGGGGAAAGAAGGCGTAACGCACCCCCCCCTTGGTACTCCCTTAGTAAGGAGGGAAAGAAGGCGTAACGCACCTCCCTTGGTACTCCCTTAGTAAGGGGGAAAGAAGACATAACGCACCCCCCTTGATACTCCCACTTAATTCGGGAAGAAAACGCGTTGTCTTGCTCCTCCCCTTAGTAGGGGGTAGCTGAGAGGGGGGGAATTCGTCCCACCCTTCCGTTTCAAACTAAAACGCCCTGAAACAGCTCCGTTGTTTCAATGTTACACAGAGTTTACTGATAATCCCTCTCTACGTGCATTTAAGGGAGAGTTTTCTATGGCATACACCTTGCATAATCTGGGAAACGAAAAAGGGTAACAAAGGGAAATCAAAAAAACAATATAAAAGGAGGGTGTTATGGGTGCACTAATGCGTTATCAACCGGTTTCTTCACTGTCTCGGATGATCGATGAGCTGTTTGATGAATCGAAATTCTTCAATGCTCTGGATCGTAGCTTGCCCGAGGGCAACTGGCCCAGGGTGGATATCACCGAGGATGAAAAAGCATACCATATCAAAGCCGATCTGCCGGGTATGGAAAAAGACGACATCTCGGTGTCGGTAGAAAGGGGGTTGTTAACCATAAGCGGAGAGAAAAAAGAAGAGAAGAAGGAAAAGAAAAAAGGACAGTTCTATCATTATGAACGTCGGTACGGCAATTTCACGCGATCATTCAACCTGCCGGACCACGTCGATGAGGCCCATATCGAGGCGGCCTATCGAAACGGGGTGCTTGAATTGACTCTGAAGAAAACAGAGGTGTCAAAACCCAAATCGATAGAGGTTAAGGTTAAGTAATAAAGCATGCCATGTACTCCCAAAACAAGGGTGGTGCCCATTCGGGCATCGCCCTTTCGTCGTTTTTACCACTGACTGATAGAATGTATATTGTCACTCTTGTGTTGAAAGGCACTTTGGCCCACAGGGCTGTTGTGTCAATCGTTTAATCATACAGGGGGAAAACTCATGAAAGAGATCACTTTGAAATCGGGACGCAAAATCCCACAGCTTGGCCTTGGTACCTGGGAGCTTACCGGAGATGTCGGAGTGAAGGCGGTTAAAGAGGGGCTGCTGATGGGATATAATCATATCGATACGGCGGTGCAGTACAACAATCATAAAGAAGTAGGCAGGGGAATCAAGGAATCGGGAAAGGAAAGAGACTCCTTTTATCTGACTACTAAAATCCCCAAGGAGAAACTGGCGCGAAGTCAGATTTACGAACTGATCCAAAAATCACTCGAGGATCTTCAGGTCGACTACGTTGATCTTCTTCTGGTCCATTGGCCAAGCAAAAAGGTTCCCTTCTCGGAAACATTTCAAGCCTTCGATGAGTTGCGCAAGAAGGGCTACGTTAAAGATGTCGGCGTAAGCAATTTCAACGCGGAAATTACAAAGCATGCCGTCGAGATCAGCAAGTCTCCGATAGTCACAAATCAGGTTGAGTTTCATCCCTTTCTCTACCAGAAAGAGCTTCTGGACAGATGCAAAGATCTTGGAGTAACGATTACCGCTTATTGTCCTATCGCCAAGGGAAAAGTATTCCAAAGCGATCTTCTAAAGGAGATTGCCGCCGCCCACGATGCATCCCCGGCTCAGGTAAGCATCGCCTGGCTTCTGTCCAAGGGTATAATCGCCATACCCAAAGCATCCAGCACCGGTCACCTCAAGGACAACCTGGATGCTCTTAACCTAAAGCTTACCGATGAGCAGATCCAAAGAATAGATTCGATCGGGCAAACCCAAAGGCTGATCGACGGACCATGGAAGGATTTCGATTTTTGATCGCCGGCTCGGTGGCTCGGTGACTCGGTGGCTCGGTGGCTCGGTGGCTCGGTGGCTCGGTGGCTCGGTAGGGGGGTAGGTTGGTAGGGTGGTTGGTTGGTAGGTCGGTAGGTCGATGACTTGGTGCACCTGCAACAGAAGTACGCTTCTAGGGATTTTATCAAAACACGCCTGCCGATCTTCGATCAATGCACCGGATCATAGCCTATCAGGCGGTCACTCGGACCGCAGGTC
>CAZPHU010000031.1:0-36385 GCA_964586285.1 uncultured Fibrobacterota bacterium
TTCGGTGATTCGGTGATTCGGTGATTCGGTGATTCGGTGATTCGGTGATTCGGTGGAAGTTTTCTATTAGCCTGGGGCAAAGTCAACCCACCCATACCTAACCCGGGGCAAAGGGGATGGTCTGGATAGGTTGAACAAAAACTACCTGGATAACGAATCCGCTAAGGAAACGCTTTTGTCAGAGAAGCTAATTGAGTCTAAACTTCCGCATGTTTGTCTATAAGTTTTTTGCACTCGCGCAGTACTTTTTGAACGCCTTCACCACTGACCGCGGATAAACTATACCACCCATCGGGGCATTCACGATCGCTGTTACTCAAGAGATCGCTTTTTGTCATGATAAAGAATTTAGGCTTATGCGCAAGCAGCGGGCTGTATTGAGTAAGCTCATGCAGTAATTGGTCGGCTTCCGTTTGTGGATCATCGGCGGTAGATTCGACCATGATGGCTAAAACCCTCGTGCGCTCTATATGCTTTAGAAAGCGAATGCCAAGTCCCTTACCCTCGTGCGAACCTTCAATAAGTCCGGGAATGTCGGCAACAACAAAGGAATCATAGTCATTAATCCTGACGATACCAAGGTTGGGAGTTGTTGTGGTAAAAGGATAGTCGGCAATTTTAGGATGAGCACGTGAAATCCTCGAAAGGAATGTTGATTTGCCGGCATTCGGTCTTCCAACCAGCCCAACATCGGCGAGAACTTTCAAAACCATACGAAGCGTACGCCCCTCACCGGGCTTACCGGCTTCGCAACGCTCGGGATTTGGATTGCGCGAAGATGCAAGCGCAAAGTTACCCCGTCCTCCACGACCGCCGCGCGCAATGATATGCTGTTTCCCGTCACGAACGCAATCGAGAAGTATCTCATCGGTTTCGGCATCCTGAATGATTGTACCTACGGGAACGGGAAGAATGATATCCTTTCCGTTCCTGCCGGTTTTCTGCGATCCTTGCCCGTGTGCGCCGCGCTCCGCCCGATAGGAGCGGTGATAGGCAACATCCTGAAGCGTATGCAGTTGGGCTGAAACCTCAACTATGACATGGCCGCCTCTACCCCCGCTTCCGCCGCTGGGACGTCCCTTGGGAATATACTTCTGGCGATCATGGGCGTAACAACCGTTACCCCCGTCACCGGCTTTAATACTGATAACAGTTTCATCAATAAACATATAGTAGTAGTAGCTCTAACCCCGATCAGACTAATCGGAAGATGATGTTGATGATTTCTTGGCTGTTTTAGAACCGTCGCTTTTATTCGAATCGCTGCTTTTTGTACTTGAATTTCCCGATTCGGATTTTTGAGCATTTTTGTAAGAATCGGAACGGTAATCGGTTATATAGAAACCGCTTCCCTTGAACAGGAAGCCCGCACCGGGAGAAAGTAAACGATGAACTTCTCCTTTGCAGGACTCATCAATGCACTCTGTCAGCGGCTGTGCTGATATGCTTTGGAATTCTTCGAAAATTTTGCCGCATTTTTTACATTCATACTCATAAGTCGGCATATGCTTAATCTCCTTTTAGATACCGTGAAAACTATCTAAAATAATATTATACACGCCCGTAGAGATCATAGTCTGATGTATCCACGATCTGCACGGGTGCGATTTGACCCGGTTCGAAATTGCCGTTTACAATCAAAACTTTGCCGTCAACTTCCGGAGCATCCCATTGAGTACGTCCCTGGAAATTGAAATCAGGATCGTCGGAAATATCATCAATAAATACGGGCAACACTCTTCCTATATGCTGCTCCAGTATGTCGGCACTTATCATGCGCTGAAGATCCATTAGTTTCTCGCATCTTTGGGCTGCGGTCGCGGTACGGGGACGAGGACGCATGGTTTGGGCCGCAGTGCCCTCCTCTGGAGAAAAAGGAAAAACACCGACTTTTTCAAAACGCGCCCATTCGATAAATTGTAAAAGCTCCTGAAAATGCCTGTCGGTTTCTCCAGGAAAGCCAAGTATGAAAGTGGTTCGAATGGCAGCATCCGTAACGAAGCCGCGAATCCGGTTGATAAGCTCATACGTGTCTCTTTTTCCCGGCTTTCGGCGCATACTTTCAAGTATCGGGTCGGATATGTGCTGGAGCGGTATATCGAAATAAGAGCACAATCGTCTTTCGGAGCCGACCAGGCGCAGTAAATCATCGGATACCCACATCGGATGGAGATACATCATGCGAATCCAGGGAAAAGATGTCTTTTGCAGGAGCTCTTCGAGCAAAGCTCTCAGAGACAAGTTCATATCTTTTCCGTAGCCTGTGGTATCCTGAGATACCAGTATGAGCTCCTTGACTCCACTGGATTCCAGCCAGTTGGCTTCCTCGATAAGCTGATCTAAAGATCGGCTGCGGAAACCTCCACGTATTGATGGTATGGCACAAAAAGCGCACCTGTGAGAACAGCCCTCCGAGATTTTCAGATACTGCGATACGGAGGAACCGGTCAGTTTCCGTTCGAAAGAGCAAACAACGGCGGTGCTGAAATACTCATTGAGCCTCCTGGGCCAATCATCGGTTCCTACCCACAAATCAACTTCCGGGAACTGCCTGCGTACCTCTTCCCGGTAACGCTGAGAGAAACATCCGGCGACAACAAGCACCTTGCAACGGCCGCTTTTCTTAAGCTCCGCCATGCTCAGAACTGTTTCAATAGCCTCTTCTTTTGCTTCCTGAATGAAAGCGCAGGTGTTAACTATAATGATTTCGGCATCTCCGGGATCATCAATGATGACGTACCCTGCCCTTTCCAAGTGCGAGGCAATACATTCACCATCAACGACATTTTTACTGCACCCCAGATTGATCAGTGCTGTCGATCTTTTAGAATCCATATCAGTCTCAAAAAAATAAAAAAATGCAAAACCGAAGATTTTGTTGAGATAAGCTCTTGAGTCATTTGGTAAAATTAAAACGGGAGATCGCCCCGAATCCGGCAATCTCCCTATTAGCTAGACTTACAATTTTATTATTTACCAGCTTGATTCCGAAGACCAGTCGTCATCGTTCCATTCATCGTCACTCCAGTCCTCGCTGGTCGCCGAGTTGTTGGCGGGTGCCGATTCAGTTGTACCTTCGGAAGCAGGCGCAGTATCCTGAGTCTGAGGTGGTGTTGAGACATCTTCTGTTTGAGGAGTCGTACTTTGTTCTACCTCTTGTTGAACCGAACTTGATGATTCCCCGTCTCCCCATTCATCCGTTGCAGCGTCTTGGCTTGTAACGTTGTTGTCGGTTGATGCATCGGAGGTTCCACTATGGCCTGCATCCGATCCATAAGAAGACTCGCTTTCGTAGGACGAACTCCCATAAGATGATTCGCTTTCGTAGGAATCCTGGTAGTCGGAGGTACTGCTTTCTCCGAGACCATAGCCGCTCATGCCGATATTATCGTTTGAGCGATAATCGACCCAGAAATCGTATCCCTTGGGAACGAGTGCGTTATTACCAAACTGGTTGGCGGAGCTGATACTGTTAAAACTGCCTATACGAACGCGGTAATAGGTTCCCATCAAATCGGCTGTTGGATTCTGAACTTCCGCCAGATATGCGGGATAACCCATGTTTTCAAACTTTTGGGCTACATCTTCACCAACGGCGCGAGATGCAACCGTTGACACCTGTACGACATATCGCCCGTCGGGCGCGAAATCCGGAGTGTAGTCAGAGGCTGCTGAAGAACTGTAACTGTCGGTGGATTCAGTTGTTTCCTCCACCGAATTGTTCGAATAGCTTTCTTCCGACTCTCCGTCGTAGAATTCATCGAAAATCTCTGCCGAGTCTTTTGTCGGGGCCGAAGATTCCAACTGGGGCATGTCAGAGTAAGAAGAAGTTTGCGTTTCGGGTTCATCCTTCTTACCGCAACCGGAAATAGCCAGAAGAACTGCTACGGCGGTAATACCCATGCACAAGCGATACCTCACAAGCATGGTTCCTCCTTTTGCACACATTTAAACATGAAAGACGTCGTTTTTGGCGCCGCCCGATAAGAATATATGATTTTAATTGTCTTCGTTAAGATTTAAAAATACGATTAAATGCTACTTATGTTCAAAAAAAAAGAAATTACACGCTTTCTTTTATTCTCCCACATCCGGTCACATCTTGTCGATAACACCTTTAGTCGATGGAATTTCACCGGATGTCCTGGGGTTGATTTCACAGCAGCGGCTCAATGCACGCCCGAAGGCCTTGAATAACGCTTCGAGCCCGTGATGGCTGTTGCGTGCGCGAAGCAGATCCATATGCATGGAAGCACCTGCATTGTCGACAAAAGCTTTGAAAAAGTCCTGAGCCAGATCACATTCGAAATCACCGATAACACGATCAATCAAATTCACTTCGTACACTAAATTAGGACGCCCGCATAAATCTATGCATACGCGAGCCAAGGCCTCATCCATGGGAACATAGGTATGCCCGTATCGATAGATTCCTTTGTTATCACCCAAGGCCTGGTTTAAAGCCTTGCCTAGACATATACCAATGTCCTCGGCGCTGTGATGAAAGTCAACGTGCGTATCACCCTTGCATTTAATTTCCAGATCAAAAATTCCATGCTTGGCAAACAAAGTAAGCATGTGATCCATGAATCCGTTACCGCTGTCGATCGTACTAACTCCGGTCCCATCAACAATTAAATGTACTTTTACAACGGTTTCCTTCGTCTCACGATTGATAGTTGCTTCGCGTTGCATTCAGTTACTCCCCCTGGTGTCAGCGGAGAAAAATTCCGTCACAGCTGACTTAAACGTTTCATTTTCATCGGGCTTCCCTATACTTATACGCAG
Organism: uncultured Fibrobacterota bacterium; assembly: GCA_964586285.1. GTDB lineage: Bacteria > Fibrobacterota > Chitinivibrionia > Chitinivibrionales > CAYFVL01 > CAZPHU01. The sequence goes on from CAZPHU010000031.1 coordinate 4,789, forward strand.
GCAGTTGTCCAGCTTAGGATACGAGGACACGTCTCGTACCAGTATACCTTTCTTTTTGAGAAAAGAAAAGAGCTGTGCTTTTTGCTCTGTTCGTATTAGAATAAAATTGCTGCTCGATTCATATACATTTTGCAGCGGAGATTTCGAAAGAAAAGCATATAAGGAATCTCGTTGTTGTATGCATTCATCAATAGCCGATTGCATATCTTCCCGGCGCCTGAGAAGCAGTTCCGCGACATATGAGGAGAAAAAATTGATATTATAAGGTAACTTGATTTTGTTTATCTGTGCAATTACCTCCGGTGCACCAAGCATGTAGCCAAGACGGAGTCCGGCACCGCCCAATGCCTTGGAAAACGTGCGGGTTATGATCAGATTCGGAAACTCTCTCAGCAGCTCAACCGCGTCGTATCCTCCGAATTCAACATACGCCTGATCAAGAACACACATACCTTCGTGCGTTTGCAGGATCCGTAGCAACTGCGTGCGCGAAAGAGACGACCCGGTGGGATTATTGGGCGAACACAATATAAGTATGGAACCCGCATTTTTTGTGACCGCCTCGCATATCGCGTCAACATCAAAAGATAAATCATCATTGAGATATACGGTGTTCTCGGGATACCCCATACCGTCAGCCAACAGATGGTAAACCGTAAAGGTCGGACGACAGGTAATTACATGTCTTTCTTTATTGCCCAGGGAGAGTAATAGTATTAAAAGCATTTCGTTAGACCCGTTACCGGCTATAACCTGCTGCGGCGAAACTCCCGCATAATCAGCCAAAGCCTGTTTGAGGCTTTCGGGAATAAAATCGGGATACCTGTTCCAGGGACGTTCCTCGCAGTACCGAGCCGCTTCAGCCTTAATCGAGGGCGGGCAGTCGTAAGGATTTTCATTCTGGTTTAGTTTGATACTGAACTGCTCAGGAGATAAATGGTACGCTTTAAGTCCGCGAACACTTGGATTAATCAATGATATAGCCTGTTCTTTATTCATAATGCTTTTTCAGACGTTCTACTAAAGCCGTTAAATTTTTGTCGAGTTTGTTGAATTCCAGAGTAATATGGAACAACAGGATAAATACCCCAATGAGCGCAATCGCCAGAAATACGGTATACATGTGGTAAGTCCTTTTGGTGTTCTATGTTATGAAGAAAATATGTTCTGCACCAGCTTTTGCATATATTGTTTTTAGGGGGCGTCGAAAAAAAGCCTCCGGCATGTTTGATATATAGTCGATGCCGTATTATCGACTGAAATCCCTTTGATTTGGGCGATTTTTTGTCCGACAAACGGTAGGTAACAAGGCTGGTTTTTTTTCCCTCTGAACGGTACCGGGGCAAGATAAGGGCTGTCTGTTTCGATCAGCATTTGATCGAGCGGGCAATATCGAATCTGTTCATTCAGCGGTTCTTTTTTAAAGGTTGCGATCCCGGAAAATGAGATTATGTATCCAGCATCCAAGATTCGTTTCATCGTGGGAAGCTCACCGGTAAAACAATGAAAAACGGCTTTTTGAACACCAGTCGCCTTAACGGCGTCCAATACTTTTAGCTCCGCACCCCGAGAGTGAATAATTGCCGGGATATTGAGTTTTTTTGCAAGTTCCAGTTGCTTCAGAAAGATGGGCGTTTGCTGCTCCAGCGAGGGATATGCCGGGTTGCTGCAGTCAAGGCCGCATTCACCTATGGCTTTGACCTTTTTTCCTTCCACAATTTTCTCGAGTTCTTCGTACCAGTTTTTCTCAAGGTTCAGTACATCGAAAGGTGATATTCCAATGCAGGCAAAAAGGCTTTCAAACTGACTGCTCTGCGTAAGAACCACGCGGGCGTTGGTGAGATTTGTCGCGGCGTTTAAAATGTACTCTACTTTTGCTTCGCAGGCACTCCGGACAATTTCCATGAGCCTGGAACCGGTATACTCGTATAAGTGAGCATGACTGTCTATCCACATAAGTGCACGCCTGTCGCGGTCAAAGAACGCCCGAGCTTTACCGCCCTTGAAATACTCTGTTCCATTTAGTGAGTGTCCATTTTTCGACACCCTCATGGTCTACTTTAAAGGCTGTCACTCCGGATCCGGGGACCTTTATACTTTCTCCATTCAGGGAATATCGCAAATGGTTATTATTCCCCACGCGCAGATTAAAGCTGTCGACCGCGTTGAAGACGCGCGTTTCGTTGGCGTAAATGAAATTACGCCAACTTCTTCCATCGTAAAAAACACGAATCCAAACCGAATCGCGAATTGCACTGACAGCCAGTTCCAGACTGTCCGCCCGGCTTACAAGCAGATCGTCCTCGGATGCGGCCTGTGAGACAGTGTCGATTAGTGTGTCGGCAGTATCCGCTTCCATAAGTGTGTCTGTAAGAGTGCCTGTGTCGGATAACATTTCCTCCGGATTCGGTTGGGACTCGGGAAACAGTTCATCTTATTGAATCAGCTCCGTTTCGGGCGATTCGAACCCCTCCGGTACGATCCATCCCGACCTGTACGCATATAGACCCAAAGCCGCCAAAATAAGTACAAGTATTAAGATAAGTACCCAGCGACCACCCCCTCCGGATTCAGGACTGTTCAGGGATACCGATATTTTTTCTTCCCTTTCAGATCGTGACTCCTCGGGTGTTATTCCTCTGTCCCGGTAAAACCTTTTAAGGATCTCATCGGGATTGAGCATAAGGTAATTTGCAATCGAGCGAAGATACACTCTGACGTATGGATCGGCCGGTAGAGCATCATACTGATTCGCTTCCAGCGCCTTTATGTATGAGACATTGAGTTTTAGATCCTTCGCGATCGTCTCAACTGTAATTCGTCTGGTGACTCTCTCCTTACGAAGTATGTCACCGGCTTTATCCTCATACTGTTCTTTAGCCTGTTCGTTGGGCTCATTCTTTTCTGCCATATCTACAATTCCTTTCGGTCGCTGTAGGCGGTGAACAGATCGATTGTTTTCGAGACGGGAAGTCCTACCACATTGTAAAAACATCCCTCTACTCGGTCTATAAAAATCATTGCTTTTCCCTGAATCCCATATGCTCCGGCTTTATCGGCGTATTCGGCATCCTTTAAGTACATGGAAATCTCTTCGTCGGTAATGCTTCGGAAAAATACGTCTGTAACGGCAATTTTGGATATCGCAAATTCAATTTCGTGACAAACCAGACTCACCCCGCTCATTACCTGATGCGCGCGTCCCGAAAGTCGCTTAAGCATTTCAAAGGCATGTTCCTTGTCGTTTGGCTTTCCAAGGATATGATTGTCAACCACCACAACCGTATCCCCGCCCAGCACCAGATTACGGGGATTGTGATATGCCACGCTGCATGCCTTGGCCTCCGCCAGCAGTTTCAGCGACTGTTCCAGATTGGTAGGATCGATGTAAGAGTTCTCGTCCTCGATATTCGGGGATTGTGTGGAGAACATAATGCCCATGGATTTAAGAAGCTCCTTTCTTCGGGGCGACTGCGAAGCAAGTATCAGCGGTCGGTCTAAAGCGTTCCACATGGGCATAGAGTCGGTTTGTCCTTATAATCAAGAATGTATTTTAATACAAAATATGAAATGTACTTACCAGGTAATAAATGAAAGCTCATATGTTGTGGATCAACAGATTGAGGATCCAGTGAGTTCGATGGTTTTTCCGCAGAATATGTGCAGTATCCTTGCAGTACTTATATTTAGCTCATAAATGAGAATTATTGTACATCCAGCCGTCACAACGGTTTTCGACGAATAATAAAAGATTAAATTCGAAATATTTCCAGGAACAGTCTATGATTAAACGAAACGATCCCTGCTGGTGTGGAAGTGGAAAGAAATACAAGCGGTGTCACCTGCATAGCGACACTCAATCAGGTAAAAACAAGGTAGTTGATACATCAGGAAAAATGGTAAAGACTCCCGAGGAAATTGAAGGCATGCGCAAGGCCGGCGCTTTTAACGGTGAATTGATGGATTATCTTAGACCGCATATCAGGGCGGGCATATCCACCGAGCAGATCGATACCCTTGCTTATGAATACACGGTCAAGCATGGACATACTCCTGCCTGTCTGGGGTACCACGGTTATCCAAAATCCGTATGTGTGTCGCGAAACGAGATCGTTTGTCACGGTATTCCTTCCCGAGAAAATGTATTGGAAGACGGGGATATCGTAAATGTCGATTTAACAACGATAGTGGATGGATTTCATGGAGACTCCTCCGAAACCTTTCTTATCGGCAATGTGTCTCCCCAGGCTCGTAAGCTTGTGGAGGTCGCTGCCAGGGCTCTTTTGCTGGGGATTGAGGCCGTGAAGCCGGGCGAAAACATGATGGCGATTGGAAAGGCAATAGAGCCGTATGTGAAGGAAAACGGTTTTTCCGTGGTTCAACAGTACACCGGACACGGCATAGGCCGTAGTTTTCATGAGTTTTTCTCCGTCTACCATCACATCACCCGTGATGCCGAAGATGTGACTATGCATCCGGGGTTGACTTTCACAGTCGAACCGATGGTCAATATGGGAAATTATCGGGTCGTTACCGACCCCCAGGACGGTTGGACCGTGCGTACAAAGGATCTTTCGCTGTCGGCACAGTTTGAGCATACTGTAGCAGTTACGGAAGAAGGTGTTGAAATTTTGACGTTAACTCCGTCACAGCGACAAGCAGGTAAACCCCTGCTGGTTGAATCACTCACGTTATGACAGGATTTTGCCCGAGAGGAAAAAAGTTTTATATATGATAGAGATTGCGTTTCCACCACCAAACGAAAGAATCGTTCTGGCCGGCTTAATGACCCCCGCCCAAAATCCGCGATTATTCGAAGAAGATATGCAGGAGATGCAGATGCTTTGCAGGACCGCGGGAGCGGATGTGGTTGAAACAGTTATCCAAAAACGAGAAAAACCTACCGCATCTACTTATCTGGGCAGTGGTAAGATAAAGGAAATCCGAGGGGTAATGAAGCAGCACAAGAGCAAAACTCTTGTAATCGACGCGGAGTTGTCTCCCGGTCAGATTCGAACAATAGAGAAGCTAATCGGTGGTAAAGTTATAGATCGTAGTCAACTTATTCTGGACATATTCGCCCAGCATGCCAGAACTAATGAAGCCAGGATACAGGTTGAATTGGCGCAGCTTCGAACCTTGTACCCTCGTCTGACTCATGCCTGGACTCATTTCTCCGAGCAGTTTGGGGGCATAGGAACCAGAGGACCGGGGGAGAAGCAGCTTGAGGTTGACAGAAGATTGATTCAAAAGAAGATCTCGGATCTCAATCAGAAGCTCAAAAAGATCGAGCAAAATCGAAATACTCAGAGAAAATCTCGGCAGAATCTGTTTAAGGTCGCTTTGGTGGGCTATACAAACGTCGGCAAATCCTCTCTGCTCAATGCTTTATGCGGATCTCGGGCCCTGGTGGAAAACAAGCTTTTTGCAACGCTTGACACAACCACCAGGCGAACCTATCTTCAGGGCATGGGGGATGTAATTATATCCGATACCGTAGGATTTATCCGCAAACTGCCTCATCAATTGGTAGCATCTTTTAAGAGCACGCTTGAAGTTGTCAGGGAAGCCGATCTGCTTTTGCTTGTCATGGATGCCTCCAGTGAATGGTCGGCTCAACAGTTGGCCACTGTTAAAGAGGTTCTTGATGAACTGGATGCGCAAAACATGGCTCGTCTGGTGGTATTTAATAAGATGGATCTTGTTGATGATCCGTTTGTTAAAAAGCAGTTGATGCTTGCGTTTCCCCAGGCTCTGTTTGTTTCTGCCTTCAAGGATTCCGATATCGTCGAACTCAAAAAACAAATGGCCGAGCGTGTCAGAGAATATCGCAAGGAGGAAGCAAAATCCGAAATTATCTACAAAGAAAGCCGCACGGCGGCGATGGTAAGGAGAGGGTAAGCAAGTGTCCTCTTTCACTTTCCTGAAACCCGAGCAGCTGGCGCCGATACGCAGTTTGAGTCTGCGGGCCAAAATGATTGTGGAGGGGATTATTGCAGGGTTGCATCGAAGTCCTTACCACGGCTTTTCAGCCGATTTCCTGGAGTATCGACCCTATCGCTACGGTGAGCCGGCAAGGATGATCGACTGGAGGAAGTTTGCAAGAAGTGACAGGACTGTGGTACGTCTGTTCGAGGATGAAACCAATCTTTATGCGAGAATCCTTGTGGATACGAGTGCGTCAATGCAGTTTGCCTCCAAAGATCGAATGAGTAAATATGATTATGCACGAACAGTCGCGGCATCATTGGCCTGGATACTAATAAGACAGCGAGATGCCGTAGGACTGATTACATTCGATGAGAAAATCGGTCTGTCTGTCCCACCACGATCAACAAACGTTCAGCTTAAAACGATTCTTAACTCCCTGGAAGCCGTTGAGCCTTCGAACGCTACCGCTTGTGGTCAGGCTATCAATCAAATTGCCCATACCCTTCGCAAACGCGGACTGTCTATAGTAATTTCGGATATGCTGGATGATCCCCGGGCAATTATTCAGGGATTACGACACTTGAGGTTTAAGCGGCAGGAGGTTATCGTAATCTGGATTCTGGATCCACAGGAAATGCGATTCCAACACGATTCGCCGTTGCGCATGATTGATCTTGAGACCAATCAGGAACTTCTCCTGGATGCGCAAACCGCCGAGAACTACCATAAGGAAGGTTTTATTAATCATAAACGTCAAATCTCCGATGCCTGTAAGGAACTTGCCGTCGATTTCGAGATAGTTACCACCGATACTCCTTTTCACACGGCTATTTTTCGGATCCTGGAAAAGCGGCGGAGGCTCAATTAGTGGAGATATCATTTTTCCAGCCATCCTACTTGTGGGCGGCGGCACTTGTTGCTGTTCCGATACTGATTCACCTTCTGTTTCGCAAGCGCACACGGACGATCAAGTTCTCTTCCCTGAGATTTCTTAGAAATACCGCGGTTACGGCAAGCAAAAATAAGCGTTTAAAACAGATTATCCTACTGGCGACAAGAATCACGGCAATTTTGGCATTGGTTGCCGCGTTCGCTCAACCCTTTATCAAAAAAGACCCATTCAGAACAATCGGTAATGCACAAAGCACCATTTATTGTTGGGTCGATCCAACTGTCAGTATGAAGTATGATATAGACGGCAAAGCGCTTTGGCAGCACTCAGATCAACTTCTTCGTACTCTGGACACTCTATCCTCGCCTTCTTCCGAAATTTTTGTATTCGACTCCGATATCAATGAATTCGTAGATTTGGAAACTAATCCGGATTTAAGTCCTCGATACAGACAGCACAACTTCGGCGCGATGCTTGATCGGTACAGGCAGAAGAGTAGAGAACATAAGGGGCCGCAAATACTGCTTGTTTTCAGCGATTTTCAGGCGCGACATACAGCTGTCGTAGACTCATTGCTTTCTGCCGATTCACTGAAACACCCCGTACTGATGGTCTCAGTTGCTCCGAAAAAAAACCAAAGAAACAATGCAGGTATAGCTTATCCCAGAGTCACCGATCAACTGCAATGTTCGGTTTATACTCAAGGTACACAACTTTCCGGCGCCGAACTTCAGGCTCTGTCTCAAGGCATGCGCGTAGGCCTGCAACAGGTTACTCTTTCGCAGGACAGCGGCAAAACCGAGACTGTTTCGATTCAAACCAAACGCCCAAACGCCGGCGGCATACTGCGACTCCAGGTAGATGATGCTTTTGCCGAAGATAATCAGCTTTATTTTTCAAGCTCCTCTAATCGACAAAGAAAAGCCTTGGTGATCGGAGATATTGCTAAAACTCTGCCGTTACGTACCGCTTTACAGCTTCTCTTAGATTCGGAAGTACCAGTACGGTCTCCTCAGACAGTGCGATTTGAAGATCTGGACTCGGCAGAGATAATTGTTCTGGCAGGGGTGAGGAACGGTTTTCGTCCATTGGAAGCTCTTCTGACACGGGGTACCCTGAATGAAAAGCTGATTCTTGTTTCTCCAGTCCTTGAGCCTGATCCCGGTCCGTGGATCGAGAATGTGTATACTAACCATCTCTCCGGTAAAACACCATCTGTTCGCCGATCAGTAAACCTTCACCCGGTGTTGACAGATACTGTTTCATCATTGTGGCGATCTTTTCCCCGGTTCGAAGACCGGACAGTTAATATCAACACCTGTCTTGATAACCTCCCGGGTACGCCTCTTGTGCTTATGAACAACCGTAAGCCGCTGATCAGTTGGAGCCGTGATAACAACGGCCATGTGTGGCTTCTATGGGCGACGCCTCTGAATATAACCGCCGATAACAATCTGGCGGAGACAGGTTTTTTTCTTCCGATGCTCGACCGGATGCTGATCTTTGGGTTAAATCGTCTTTCGGCGCAAAATCAACAGTGGTTTGCGGGTAGATCCCGATACAATCCGTATGCGAGTTTATCTATGGGGGCAAATGTTTACAGCAGTGACGGACGGCTGGTCGCGAGGTGGGAAAATCAGCCAAGAATAAGCTTTGCAGTTCCCGGAATATACTCTATTCATCCGGACGGTAAACCCACACAGGTCGTCGCGGTAAATACCGACCCTGCGGAATTTGATTTGAGATATCGCCTCCCGAAAAAACCTGCTCATAGTAAGCTTTTGGTAAAGTCCATAGATGCCAAACATTTCAGATCGTTTGTAGCAAGTAAGTCGGCCTCTTTCCCCTCCCTCTTGTTCTGGTATATATTTGCCGGAGCAATTCTACTGGAAACACTTGTTTGGCCGCGTAAACGGGATTCAATGCCAAAGGATGCAAATCAGAGTTGATATCGCGGGATGGAGAACATATTATGCTCGAAGCTTTACCACATATGGTTCGTAGTGCTCAGAGGACGATGGAAAAGAATACACGGGAAAAATCGGAAAAGACTATGGAAACTGCTATTTTGTTGGTTCAATGTGCCGACCAGAAGGGGGTCGTGGCAAAAATTTCTGATTTTGTGTTTAGATACAACGGCAATATACTTCAATCTGACCAGTACAGCACAGATCCGGAAAATGGACGATTTTTCATGCGACTGGAATTCTGTTTTAATCCAGAGCAGGTACCACCTTCTCATCTGGAAAAAGAATTCGAAATACTTGCGAAAAATCTTAGCGCTGTCTGGACTATAAATTATGCGAGTACCCGTATGCGGATGGGGATCATGGTTTCGAAATTCGATCACTGTCTGGTGGATTTGCTGTATCTTTGGCGAAGTGGCGAGTTGAATGTCGAGATACCAGTTATAATCAGTAATCACACGGATGTAAAAGAAATAGTCGAGGCACACGGGATCGAATTCGAATACTTACCCCTAAAAAAAGAGAGTAAAGAACAGGATGAACAAAAGCAGCTTCAATGCCTGAGCAAGACCGATTTTGTGGTACTCGCTCGATACATGCAGATTCTCAGCGGTGAATTTATCAGCCGTTACGGCAAAGATATTATCAATATACATCATAGCTTTTTACCCTCTTTCAAGGGAGCCAATCCCTACCGTCAGGCTTACGACAGGGGGGTAAAAGTTATAGGTGCCACCGCCCACTATGTGACTGAGGATCTGGATGAAGGTCCGATAATCGAACAGGTGGTCGAAAGGGTCTCCCACAGGGATACCGTACAGGACCTTAAGCGTAAGGGTAAGCACCTGGAGAAAGTCGCTTTGGCAAATGCCATCCGTGCCCATATCGAATACAGGGTTATTCGTTTTCAAAACAAGACAATAGTATTTGCCTGATCCGCAAGGAAGGATATCAATCAGCATGGTTGCTTCGTTGAAAGATATGATTCAGTCTCGTATTCCCATAATCTATGATGGAGCAATGGGAACCGAACTCCAGAAGTCCGGTATTAACGCCGGTGACTTTAAAGCCCATGAAGGATGTAATGAGATTCTAAACATCACCCGAGCTGATGTTATCGCAAGTGTTCATGCCAAATACCTGAACGCCGGGGCTAATGTTATTGAAACAAACACCTTCGGCGGCAGTCGTTATAAACTCGATGAATATAGTCTTGGAGATCGTACCGAAGAGATCAATCGGGCGGCCGCATCCATCGCACGAAAAAAGGCGGATGAAATAACCGATCACCCCACATTTGTAAGTGGATCGATAGGACCAACCGGTTTTCTGATGTCCGGAGGGCAGGCCGACACACCAATGTTTGAAGAATTCGTCGAAGTTTTCAGAAATCAGGCGCATGCACTTATCCAAGGCGGAGCCGATATAATACTTTTGGAAACCATGCAGGATCTGTTGGAGCTTCGGGCGGCATTAGTGGGAGTTAGGCCGCTAATTGAACGCAGCGACCGGCCTGTTTTTCTTCAGGTTCAGGTTACTATGGATGCGGGCGGTCACATGCTGATGGGCAGTGATATAGATGCTTTTCTGGGTTGCGCCGCCAATTTCAACCCCGACATAATAGGGCTTAACTGTAGCACGGGACCGGGGGAAATGGTGCCGCGAATAGAGGAGCTGATCAAAAAGGCACCCTGTGCCGTTTCAATGATTCCTAATGCCGGTATGCCCGAAAATTTAGACGGCCATGCCGTGTATAAGATGAAGCCTTCGGAGTTTGCCTCTCAACTGACCGAAATGGTCGAAATGGTTGGGGTTGCTGTTGTTGGAGGATGTTGCGGTACTACACCCGGTCATATAAAAGCCTTATCCGATGCCCTTAAAGGTAAAAAGACAGCAACAAGGGAGCTTGCAAATAAGATGCCCTATGTCGGTACCGGTTTGTCCGGAACCTCTCTAAGGCGTATCGATAAACCTGTTATAATTGGTGAGCGCCTGAACGCTCAGGGCTCACGTAAAACCAAAGAACTGGTACTGGCCGATGCGTGGGATGATTTGTATTTCCTGGCACAAGAGCAGGAGAGTAAAAACAGCCGAGTTTTGGATCTGTGTGTGGCAGTAAATGAGCGGGACGATGAGCCTCAAACGATGGGTAAGCTGGTTACGTTTCTTGCTCAACGATGTACCACCGGTTTTTGCATGGATTCAACCGATCCCCGGGTTTTCGAACAGGCGCTTCCAAAAAGTCCCGGCTCGGTACTCATAAATTCGATAAATCTGGAGCATAATGCAGAAAAAGCACGTAGAATACTTGAGTCCGCAAAACGATTCGCATGTCCCGTTGTAGCGCTCCCCATCGATGATACGGGAATGGCTAAAAGTCTTGAGCGTAAAATTGAGCTAAGCCAAAAACTTATAGAGATCGCGTGCGATGAGTTTTCTTTGCCGCAATCATTTCTGTTTATTGATCCGCTTGTTTTTACACTCGCTACGGGGGATCCGGAGTCGGCTGATGCCGCGGTTGAGAGTTTGAGGGCTTTGGAATACATATGCAAACAGTGGCCGGATGTGCAAACCGTCATGGGTGTGAGCAATGTCTCATTCGGTCTGAAAGCCCCCGCGCGGCGAATCTTGAACAATGTTATGCTTTACTTAGCTCAGCAGTCGGGCTTGAGTGCGGCCATATTCAATCCCCTACATCTTGAGGATGTAGCAGCCTATGATCCCCAGGTGCGCCGTGCGGCTGAAGATCTTCTTCTGAATCGACGAGAGGATGCCCTTTGCCGATATATCGACCTGTTTGAATCACAAACAAAAAGCTCAGAGAAAGCAAAAGGGACTCGTGAGAATGGTTTGGCTCATCTGCCGGCGGATAAAAGACTAAAAGAGATGGTTCTTCGCAGAGACAAACGTCAGTTGAACACTACAATTGAAACCCTGCTCCAAACCCTGAAACCCGAGGCCGTTCTAAACGAAATCCTTTTACCCGCAATGGCTGAGGTGGGGGAAAAGATGGCGAAAGGGAAGATCATTTTACCCTTTGTGCTGCAGTCGGCCGAGGTGATGCAGCAGGCCCTTGGTATTTTGGAACCTTATCTTCAAAGTGCCGATCAGAAACACAAAGGCAGCATAGTTTTGGCGACGGTATACGGAGATATACACGATATAGGAAAAAACCTGGTGGGCTCCATCCTGAAAAACCAGGGTTACAAGGTTATAGACCTTGGTAAGCAGGTGCCTGTGGAAAAGATAATTGAAGCTGTAAAAACGGAAAGACCTGATGCGGTGGGGCTTTCGGCGCTGCTTGTAACGACCTCCCGGGAAATGGGCAAATGTGTAGCTGCTTTGAGAGAGAACAACTTCTCTTTGCCGGTGCTGATTGGTGGTGCTGCCGTTAACCGCTCCTTTGCGCAGAGAATAGAAATGCTTGAAAATGGTGAACAATACAGTGGTGGGGTACACTACGCGCGCGATGCTTTCGAGGCGGCATCAATTCTTGAGAATCGCGGTAAAAAACCATCCGTAAAGAAGCCTGTCGAAACGAAAGTCCAGAGGGATGTAAAAGAGTCGAGTTTGAAGGAAAATCGAAAAGATAACCGTTCCACCCAGCAAGCAGGAGAAATGCTAAGTCCGCCATTTTACGGGACAAGTGATCTGCTTACCTGGACAACAGAAAATCTCCTCGCCGGTATAGATACTGAAATGCTTTTCAAAGGGTACTGGAGGGGTGGAAATTTGTCCGGGGAGGAATATGCTCGAGCGGTAGAAGATGAGTTCAAACCGGTTTTTGAGTCGTTAAGTGATGAGATCCTAAAGGATGATCTGATAGAGGCACGGGCCGTATACGGTTATTTTCCGGTTTACACAGATGACCAGATGGTTTTTGTTCTTGATCCAAACGATTTTCACACAGAGCTTGCATTCTTTACGTTTCCTCGCGTTCAAAGAAAAGGGGGAAGAAGCATTGCCGATTATTTCTGGCCGCATGGAGATATCATTGCCGTGCAGGGGGTCACTGTCGGTAAACGGTTGGGAGAGCGGGCTTCGGATTACTTCCAGAAAAACGATCGCTATTCCCGAGGATTTTACCTTAATGCAGTTGGTTCGCTGCTTACGGAAAATCTTGCGGTACGTGTTACCAGAGAGATACAAAGAGGACTTTTTTTGGGAGAGAATAGAGGGAAAAGATACAGCTTCGGTTATCCCGGTTTGCCCGGCCCCGAGAAACAGGAGGCTCTTTTCGCATTGTTATCTATCGAAGAGCGACTGGGGATCACTCTCACAGCGGGCTTCCAAATGATTCCTGAGCACTCTACGGTAGGTATCTATGTGCACAATCCAGAGGCAGAATATATGTAAAATGCCGTTCAATTGTGAATCGAGGTATGTTTCGGATGAATTCGAGGAGGCTATTCGCCGGTATAATAGTCGGTCTCGTAAAATCTGGTCTTCAGGACATCTATGTACTTGCCTTCTTTTTCGGTTCTCTTACATTTGCAGAAAACTGCCGTGGCCATCGAAGGTAAAAGTCTTGACAGTGTCTTTGCCACCGGTATCGGAAAAGGGTAAAAACCGGCCCCTTTTACATCATCTACTCTAAAGTAATCATCCAGCGTGAGCAGGTTCTTGATGGCGGGTATTGTAAACCCCCTCACATGCGGGCCCGGGATTTTCATTCCGGAGGGCTGATTTCCCAGCAGGAGAATCAATCTGTCATGCCATGTGGCAAGATTGGGTACTCCAACCATGAGCATGCCCCCGGTTTTCAGTATACGGGAGATCTCTGACAGTACATAGAAAACGTCCTTTGTATGTTCCAGTACCTGATTGATCAAAACGATATCAAAATAATTGTCCTCAAAAGGAAATCTGTCTCTTTCGATATTTACCCCAACCGTTTTGATTCCCTTTCTCTCGCATTCTTTTCTGTAATCCTCAAGACTTTCCAAGCCATACATCTCGCATTTTTCTCCCGCGATTTTCTTCATGTTCAGGAGATCGTCTCCTTTTCCGCAACCGATATCCAAAATTGTGATAATATCTTCACTTCGGTTGTTTTCTACCCATTCTTTGCACCATCGGGAGATAATTTCTCTTCCATAGCTGAGATGTTCGGTCCCCGACTTCATCTTAAGGGCAAGGTTGTAAATAGTTCTATAAACAGACATATTAGACTCCATCTATCAAGAATTGAGATAAAATATAGTATTTGCTAGGAAATCATAGATTTACCCGGATGGTTTGTTGAACCAATAAGAAGTGTGATATTCGTCACAGTTAAGCCGGGAAAAATGTGTTATAATCGAAGCGGTGATCAGCAAGTCAAAGCCGGTCATTGGATTAAACGGTTAAATGTTGACTTGTTCTTAAACCCGGTATACAATTAATCGGGGAAATTCTGTGGACCTTCGTTTTTCTTTCGGGTACTTATTATGCGATTTTTTATCAATACTTCTTTTTTTGCCGGCTTGTTGATGATGGTTGTCTTCAAGACCGCCTCCTTTTGCGCCGTTCCCACCATTCAGAGTGTCGATTATCTGGACGGGAAAAACGAATTGGTTCTGAAATTTGATAATCTAGATGGGTACAATAATCAAAAAAAGGTTAAACTGTTTGGAGAAAGCGATTCGCTTGAGGTGTTTTCCGGCTGGCTTGTTCATGAAAGTTTCATGCAGTATATGTTTTTAGTTATTGAACTGGACGATAAACAGGCGGATACGGTAGAGTCCTGGCCGAATGTGGAAACATCTTTGGAGGTCAGCATCGAGGAAGGGGTAGCAAGTAACACCGACGGCTCTAATATTGCTCAGCGCAGCAGTGTCACCTACTATCCATCCTTGGAAATACGGAAAGTCGAATACAAACCCGAATCGAATCGTTTGACTTTTGTTTTTGACCGCGATATCAATGATTCTAAACTTTTGACGGCACCTTCTATAGGATTGTCAACCGACAATGCAATACAGAACTATTTGAATATCAATGAGGTGACGTGGGAAACTGGAGATGCACCCAATGATAATCTTGTGAGTATTAAACTTTCTAATGGCCAGGCAGGACAAATCGAATCCTGGCCGAATTATTCGAATGCTCTGGAATACTCGATAGCTTCGAATATGTTTGAAAGTTACCATAGTTACCTCATTGTTAACGATACGGTCTCTTACGAAGATGATCATTTAGTTAATGTAATCCACGAACCCAAAGGTGTTATAAGTAGATGGTACTTCGAGGAGAGTGGCGGTGATATAGCCTATCCCGACGGAAAGGGGTATGACGCTTACCTGAGACAACAGGCTGCATTCGATGTCGAACGCGAAGCTGTCGTTCTCTATGGTAAAGGGTATGTATCGGTAGCCGATAACTTCGGATTGGATAATCTCAACTCGATGACTGTCAGTATGTGGATAAAGAGAGATACGATCAATAAGCCCGAGGTCTTGTTATCAAAAGGAACCGATCCAATATCGGCATATCAGCTGCAGATAACCGACACAAACACAATACATTTTTCGGTCACCGGTGATGAAAGCTATTCCGCTCTGAATCATGAACTTACCAGTGAAGCCATGGTCGATTCAGGTTCATGGTATCATATCGCAGCGGTATACAGCCCTACGCAAATCGCTTTGTACATGAATGGTAAACTGGATAGGTCATTACCACACGAAACATTTGCCCCCGGAATAATAGATGGGCAAGATAGTTTACTTATAGGGACTCTTAATAAAACTGTATGTTTTGACGGCTCCGTTGGTCATACTGCTATTTACAATGATAGTTTTTCTTTGGACAGTGTTGCTGCTTTATATGAGAGGGAGTATCCGCTTTATCGTCCGGATATAGTTCCACCCGATAACGTCACGTATTTGACAGCTGATACGGTAGATACTCAGAGCGTAAAGCTTACCTGGTCTATCAATAGTCCTTCCCCCGATACCGACAGCATGGGTATATGGTGGTCCAAGGTTGGTTACGTGAACACCCCCGATGTATGCGAAAGCGAATGCAGGAGTTTATCTTTCGGGACGGAAAACAGCACAATTGTCGACAATTTGGAACCAGGAGTGAAGTACTACTTCTCGATAAGCGCTAAAGATACAGCGGGAAACTGGGCAGCTATTGATACGGAAGCAAAGACTCAAATTACTGTCCCGGCCTATCTCGGACCTGTATGGTATGTCGATGCCGCCGCAGGCTCGGGGGGGACAGGCAAAAAAGAAGATCCTTTCAATCAGATTCAGCAGCTTAAATTGCATGTAAAGCCGGGTGATACCGTGCGGGTTGCTCAGGGACGCTATGCGATGGATTCATGTTATGCTCAGTTCCAAAAGAGTATCGTCTGGCAAGGAAGTTTTGACCCCAACTTTTTGAAAAGAAATGTAGATATATATCCCAGTGTTATTTTAGCCGACAAAGCTTTAAATAGTTCAGTTTTTGAGCTAAGCAGCGGGATGACTCATATCGACGGATTCGTTTTTGAAAATCATACTCTGCCGGCTATCAAGATAGCAGACGCAGGTGCGAAAATTACGAACAACAGATTTGTTGAATGCAGTGGAGCGGGACTTAAAATTAATGGGTTTTCAAGCCGGGTAATCGATATTTCAAACAACATATTCGCCGTTTGTGAAACGGGAATATCTATTGTAAATGCAGGAGCCGTTAACCTGATAAATAATACTTTTATCAATAATCATTACGCAGTAAGCATTGACGTTTTTGAGCAGTTTAGTTTCGTTAATAACATTGTAAGCTACGGTAAATGCGGATTAGTGGAAACCGGCACCATGAACTTTGGCCATCTTCGCTACAATTCATTTTTTGCGTTAGATACTCTGATAAAAAGCGGTACATCCTATTCCAACTCGTTAGATGAACTGAACAGCCGGGAAATGTCGATAAGCAACAAAGCTCTTCAGCCGTACTTTTGGGATAGGCTAGCCGTACCGGCCAATTTACATTTAAGAAAAAATTCTCCCTGCATCGATGCCGGGGATCCTGAAATGATTCCGTCGGTTCCAAATGAAGGAGGTGTCGTAAACCTGGGGGCTTACGGAAACACCGAATTCGCAACAATTACCGATAAAGATGCGCCAAACAATACCTTCCAGCTGAAAGCCGTTGCCGTTGATCTGGATAAGGTGGAGCTGTCCTGGGATTCGCAGGAGGGTTTTCCGTCGGATGCGGAAAGTGTGGGTATATGGTACAGTTCGGGCGAAGCTCCAACCGACCCGAATACTACCGATGCTGTAAACCACGGCTATTTCCCTTTGAACCACTATCCAATCACTATATCCGGATTGACTCAAAATACATGGTACTTTGCTCTGGCACTCAGAGATTCTGCGCATAACATAAGTTCGTTTGTATCTACCTCTATTGACACCGTACGCACGCCGTCAATGTTCACCGGGATAGATCACGATATAATTGCTGTTTCACATGCGGCAATTGCCTGGGGGGACTGTGACAATGATGATGATCCGGACCTTTTTATTTCAGGAAAAACATCCGATGGTATAGGTGCAAAACTATACATAAATACCGGGGGCGTCTTAACCGCTTCCGATGCATCATTTACGCCCGTATATGACGGGGCCGCAAAATGGGGAGATTACGACAACGATGGTGATCTTGATCTCGCTGTGTGCGGAATGACTGATAACGGGGCTATTGCTGCTGTTTACAGAAATGATGGTGGAGAAAAATTTACGGATGCGGGGTTTAATATAAAACCTTTACATTCCGGTGATATTTCCTGGGTAGATTATGATAATGATGGAGATTTGGATTTGGTAATAAGCGGCCTTGATCAGGAGCTTGATTCGCGAACTACCCTGATATATCAAAACCGTGACAATTACCTGACCAATGCCTCGGGGCTTGAAGGCCTTAGCGGTGGTAATTTATCGTGGGCAGACTTTGACAATGATGGAGATGCGGATCTTCTATACAATGGATTCGACGGTTCTTTTTATCGCTCCCTTATTTACTCGAATAAAAATGGTTATTTGGAGGTTTTTGCTGCCGAATTACCGGGTGTTTCAGGTAAAGCGAGGTGGCTTGACTTCGATTGTGACGGTGACCAGGATATACTGCTTTTCGGCAATGACTCCGACGGACGTTTGGTAAAACTGTTCGTCAATTCATCAGGACAGTTCACTGAGATTGAAACAAATTTGCCCGCCCTGTCTTCAGCGGATGCTGCCTGGGGGGATTTTGATAATGATGGTGTTGGTGATCTTGTTATGGTTGGGCAGAGTGATAACGGTGCCTTCGGTGGAGTGTTTGTAAATAAGTCACGTGGCTTTGAGCTGTCACCCGATCATATTCCGGCTTTAAAGAATGTCTCTTGCGAACCCGTAGATTATGATAAAGACGGTGATCTGGATTTGCTTATTTCCGGATCAGTAGATATGAAACCTGTAACTTATCTATATCGCAACAATGCAAGCATAAAAAATACCGCGCCAAATTATCCCCAAAATTTGAAAACTTCAACCTTCTCCGACAGTTCGGTAAAGTTGTCATGGGAGCCTGCATCAGATAACGAGACTTCGCAACAGCTGTTGAGTTATAACGTGTACCTGGGTACGGACAACAAAAAAGAAAGCAAAGTTTCGGGACATGCAAATCCTGGTAATGGATATTTGAAAACTGTTACCATGGGAAATGCTTTCCGCAATACATCCAAAACAATTGTAGATATGCCGGAAGGTAAATATACCTGGTCGGTTCAGGCAATCGATCAGGGATATGCCGGTTCGGTTTTCGCTGAAAGTAAAACCTTTGTTATCGACCGCTCTGCCCCTGATAATGATATGACACTTAAGGTTGATACAAACAATCCCGATCTTACAGCGCTTAGCTGGAACCCATCCGCAATTGATTCTGCGGATGCCGACAGTGTCGGTATATGGTATTCAACAGATAGTTATCCTCAGAAGGTATTTGACGGTATTTCTAATGAAGTTGGTTGTTTCCCTCTCACAGATTCGAGTGCCTCTCTTCCCGCTCTGCCCGAAGGGCATATTTATTTCTTTTCACTTTTTGTGCGCGACAGTTCGGGAAATTGGTCAACCAATGCCGTGCGTTATGAGGTCGATCTGAGAAATGATCCCGCGCCGGTGACAAATCGAAACATATGGTATGTAAATTCTTCCGCGGGCATTGACGGGGATGGAAGTTTGTCGGCTCCATTTGATTCTCTGCATAAGGTTTTCGGTATGCTGGACAAAGGGGATACGGTTCTTATTGCCAAAGGTACTTATGTGTGTGATCTCTCTGCTGAAAAACCTCTCGACGAAGTCTTAATACAAGGTGGGTACGATTCTTCCTTTGCCGACAATGATCCATATATCTATCGTACCGTGATTGATGGAAAGAGCATTAAGACACATTTTATGACTTTACAAAAAGGCTGCGTTATTGATGGGATTACCTTTAAGAACATTCAAACGGTATGCTTGTCTGCCGGATACGCATCGAATATCCGTATCTCAAGATGTGTATTCAAGAATTGCGCAAACGCTGTCAGAATAGAAAACTGCGACACAGTTTCCATCATAAACAATATTATCGAAGGAACCGGCACTGGGATTCGTTGTATCAGCGACAAGCCTTCGCTTATACGAATAGAGAATAACACCCTTGTAAAAAACATTCATTACGGAATAAAAATGAGCGGTACACTCCCAAATGTAAGAAACACAATCTTTGCGGACAACGGCATCGCTTTTTATCAAGGAACGGGACAAAACCCGGGTTTCCTTTTCAATTGTTTTTTTGGGAACGGGGCAATTCTCAAAGATTCCGCCTCGGGTCAGACGATCTCTAACGTAGAGGAGATCAATGACTGGAACGAAAGTCGAAAGAACATCCAACTGTCTCCCACATTTCTTGATTCGACATTTCGCCTTGCAAGCAACAGCCCCTGTATAGATGCCGGAGACTCAAGCAGTAACTACAATGAGGAACCTGAAGCGGCTTCAAACGGGTGCATAAACATCGGTGCATATGGGAATACACCCTATGCCGCTTTGAAATCAAGCGCGGCAGAGTTAGTGAATACCGCCAATATTGAACTTGCTTTGAAAGAGGATTCTATTATAACTTGCGCGTTTTCCTTTAGTTCAACTTCTAATGAAAATGTGGAGTCAGTCGCAATTGGATTGTCGCGGGGGAAGCCGGAAGAGAATACCGCATATTTTGAACCCATAGCAAAGACCGAAACATTCCAACAAATTGTATTTGAATCGGGACGTTGGTATGTATCTTACTTTTGTATTGACACAGACAAAAACTTTTCGGACATAAGAGTCGACAGTATTGATGTTCCAAACAGTGCTCCGGTTTTATCGGTTCCTGTCAGGGATACCGTTTTGTTTTCAGCTGAAATAAGTTACAGTGTGGACGTTTTCGACAGAAACGGGGATCCGCTGGTAGTTGCCGCAGAGGTCAAACCATCCTTGAGTTGGCGTGTGGAAGGCACGAATATCAGCTGGAAGACCGATATGGCTACAGATCTATGTACATTGTCTGTGAAACTTTCCGACAATCATAATGCATTCGATTCGGCGACTGTATTAGTATATCTAAATAAGGATAACCATGCACCTGTTATTGATTCTGTAATTACCGTAGATACGGTATTAAGCGAAGATCTTTACGAGTGTTTAATTTACGTAACAGACAGAGATTTAAACCAGACAATTGGGGCCGAAATCTCAAATGCACCCTGGTTGGATGTAATAGTTAAACCAAGAGAGAACAATCAGTGGATGTTGCGGGTAGCGGGCACACCGGGTAATGATCTTGCTGGGGATATCAAATATTCTGTTA
This sequence comes from uncultured Fibrobacterota bacterium, assembly GCA_964586285.1. Taxonomy (GTDB): domain Bacteria; phylum Fibrobacterota; class Chitinivibrionia; order Chitinivibrionales; family CAYFVL01; genus CAZPHU01. The sequence goes on from CAZPHU010000031.1 coordinate 25,420, forward strand.
AGTGCTTTGATTCACAAAATGGATATTTTGTCAAGGAATTCATTCTACATGTAATCAATGAAAATGTTGCACCGGAGACCAAATTGACAATGAAGCACTTTAATCCGAATTGGGGTGCAATAGAATATGAGTTTTCGGATGGGAGAATTACTGATGAAAAACTGTCTTTTATGGGGATTTTGAAAGGGGACGGTAGGATTAGTGCAGATACCATAATGTCAAATTCCGGCCGCTACCGTTGGTTTCCACTTATGGACGGCACCTATACTTTTACGTGCGCGGCAATCAGGGACGGCAAAATTGACCAATCACCCTTCAGGGACACGTTTACCGTAACCGGTGCCACCCGGCATGTCTTTGCCGATACCGGAGAATGGGATATGATATCGGTACCCGCCTGCAGGATGGATGCGGGTAGCTTTTTTGAAGCCGGTCATCTTGTTCGTTGGAATGAAAAACGCGAAAAGGATGATATTTACAAATATTACGAACGAAAAGACGATATAAAAGAAATGAAATCCGGCGAGGGATATTGGTTTAATGGCAAATTACCTGTCACAATTGATGTTGGAGATATAGAACCTGTAAAGGACTCTTGCGCGGTTTATCTTTCCCACAAGGATTACGGTTGGAATCAAATATCCTCACCCTATCCTTTCCCCGTTAAATGGCCCGGTTCTTCCATCGTATGGCGATGGAACTCGGAACTTGGCGACTACCTGGAAAACGATAATATCCTTTATCCTTGGGAGGCATATTGGGTGCGAACGGATAAGGCAGATACCGTAGTCCTCAAACCCGAACCGATTCTGCAACCCGAGCCCCTTGCCAAAAAAGCAAAAACATTTTTTGCGGGTCGCGATGACTGGAGAATACAACTTAAGCTTTCATCTGATAAATATACAGACAACAGCAATTATATCGGATTTGATCCTCGTGCTAAAAACGGCAAAGACGCCATGGACCAGCCGGAGCCGCCACGTATGGCCAAGTATCCATGCCTGTTTATCAATCGACCTGATTGGAATTCATCCTTCCCCAGGTATGCCGGCGATATACGAAGAGTGCTGAAAGACAATGAGATAGAGGTATTCCAGTTGGGATTTCTATCGGGTGAACAAACTAACGGTACGATGAAATTCTCTGTACGAGGCGTTAGTCAACTCCAGAATGTATATCTATTTTATGGCGATCGGTCGGAATTTAAGCAAATAACCGCAGATACTACTTTTACTGTCTCCAGGAGTAATGAGACTGTTTACAAAACTATTTTTGTCTCATCAGATGCAGGTTTTGTCAGAAAAATCCCAATGCAGTTCGGGTTAGGTTTGCCTTATCCGAATCCTGCAAGACCTACCGTTTTCCTGAAATACCAGCTTCCATACAGATGGCATACCGATGGGCGACTTAACAGTGATAACTATTTTGTTACGATGAAAATATATGATATGCGCGGCAGGGTCGTAAGACAGTTGGTGCATCGCCCCCAGCAGCCGGGATACCATCAGACTTTTTGGGATGGAAAGAGCAATACTGGAAGACTGGTCGCAGCCGGTACATACTTTTGTCAACTTGATGCCGGAGAGTATAAAGGGCTGAGGCGCATAACTTTACTTCGCTAAGCAATACAGAGGACTATAAAAATATGAATATTCAAAAAGAATGTAAGATTTACAATATCATCGTTATTTTATTGTTAATGATTCCGTCCATACTGGTTGGCCAATCATCGCAGCGAATGCGAATTAAAACGGTAATAGGAAAAGCTGAAGTGCGTTCAGTTAATGGACAATGGCGTCCGGTTCGGGTGAATGCGCCGATAAAAGAAGGGTGGGATATCAGAACGTATGTTGAATCCAGCGTAGAGATAGAATTCTCGACGGGAACTTTATTAAGAATCGGAGAGAAAAGTGCCTTCAATTTATCCCGAGCTTTTGAAGATGGAGAACAAACCAAATCGCATGTAAAAATTTATACCGGGAAAGTTTGGGGAAATGTAAAAAGACTTGTCGGGAAAAACTCTTCTTTCGATTTCGAAACTCCAACTGCGGTAGCTTCAATAAGAGGAACAAGATTGGGAATAGCCGTAAGCAAAAAAGGTACTTTAGTTGATGTGTATGAAGGAGCTGTCAGCGTTAAGAGAAAGGGAGAAGGAAAAGGAGTGCTTGTAAAGACCAGAAACAGGGCTGTTGTTGCAAAAGATAAAGAAGAAGTGACGCTGCTCAGTTTTAAAAAAGTTGCTGAGAAAGAAGATCGGGTAGTTGATCCGTTTAAAAAAGATGAAAAAGAAAAACCGTCTTCCGACAGCACTTCAAAGAACGTGCCGGATGCCGATACCTTACATCAGGAAAGAGGGGAGAGTATTAACACGAGTGAGGATTCGAGTAATCAGCAGAATGAAATCCCGGTCGAGAAGGAAAATCAAAGCCAATCAGCTGAAAGTAATAATAGTGTTGAACCGGAAACAATGGAGGAGCAAAATAAAAGACCTCTTCATTTATTGTTAAAAACACCTCAGGACGGTTCGGTGGTGAAAAAACCAATCATACTACTAACCGGCGTAACCTCCCCCGGGGCTACCGTACTGGTTGACAATACACGCGTGCGTGTCGCCGGGGGCGGTACATTTACTCATCAGATTCACATCCCCGATGAGCAGGGGGAGATAAATTTCGAAGTGGTAGCTCGTCTTGAAGGGGAAGAAAAAGTGATAAGCCGGATGGTAAGTTATCAACCCGATCGGCGACCTCTTTCACTTTCAATCCAAAGCCCGACGGACGGTCAGCTCTGGGATAAACCTTCGATCAGAGTTATAGGAAAAACTGGACCGAAAGCAACCGTGCGGGTAAATGACAAACCGGCGGTGGTTACACCGGCCGGAATATTTACCTCAACTCTTCGCCTGACCGAAAAAGACCTGAGCAGTGATTTTACGATTGATATAGAAGCAGGAGACGGGTATGATCAAGTTGATAAATCGATAAACCTGACGCTTGATATCCGCTCCATGCAATTGAATACAAGTAGGCCGTCCCTGACGGTCACCGGTAAGTCTCAACAAGCTACGCGCAGCGGGGAGTTAACGTTGCAGGTAACCGACAGAACTCCGGGCGATCAGGTACGCATAGAATTTGAGAACGGCGGAAGTCCGGATGAATTCATTCTTGAACCAAACGGATTTGAAAGAATAAACCTTGAAGAAGGTAAAAACACATATTCCTCGGCGGCATATGATCTGGCGGGTAACAGGTCCAATATCGTGCGGGGTGAAATTTACTATTTGCCGGGCCCGCTTACTATTCATGTTCAAGAACCTTTCGAAAATCCTCTGATTATTGACGACCTGCCGCCAATGCCCCATAATGTAGGGGCTATGAGAAAAGATATCGAACTGGAAATAGATGACGGAATCGGAACTGTGCCCGAAACGATCAGGTATGTGAAGGTTAAGGGACCGGATGGAGAACAGCTTCTTAAGCATGTAAACCGTTATACTTACAGGGGAACTGTAACCCTCATTCGTGGCAGCAATATTTTTACCGTGATGGCCGAAGATCTGGCGGGAAACAGCGCAACGGAGCAGATAAAAATTGTAGTAAATCGTTAGCCTACATGCTTTTTACTTTCGTTCCAAACTGCATCCAGTTCATCAAGTGAAGCCTCTTCGAGAGGCTTTTTCTTTTTCTCGAAATGATTCTCGATAAATCTGAATCGGCGCGAAAACTTGTTTATGGTCACGCGCAAAGCTTCCTCGGCAATTATTCCGTGATGTCGGGCTACATTGACCAGCGAAAAAAGAATGTCGCCAAGTTCTTCAGTAGCTTCATCGATATTTTTCTTGTGTACCGCTTCCCTGAACTCTTTAAATTCTTCTTCAACTTTGTCCAGCACAGGTTGCGTATCGGGCCAATCAAATCCGGCTTTTGCCACTCTCCGTTGAACTTTCTCGGCTCTCAGAAGCGCCGGAAGTTGCGACGGGATATCATCAACCAGCGACTTTCTTTTGTGTGCTTTTTCCTTTTTCTTGATTTCTTCCCAGTTTGCGATCACTTCTCTGGATGAAGCCACTTGGGTATTGCCAAAAACATGTGGATGTCTGCGGATCAGTTTGTCACCGATTTCAGAGGCGATCTGTTCAATGGTGAAATGGTTGTTCTCGGCGGCGATTTGCGCATGAAGAATGATTTGCAGAAGAGTGTCGCCGAGTTCTTCGCGCATATTGGATATGTCTTTATTGTCAACTGCTTCCAGATATTCGTACACCTCTTCGATGAAGTTTGGAAGAAGGCTTTGATATGTCTGTTCCCGATCCCACGGACAACCGTTTGGACCTCTCAAAGTGGCTACAATTTCTATGAGACGTTCGATTTCCTTACCCATACCATTCACCCTTACCTTGTCGAACAATAATCGGTTCACCCTCAGTCAGATCTATAATAGTAGATCCCTGAGCAGATTCGAGATACCCCGTATCAAGCATTATGTCTACTTCATGTGCGACCGACTTTTCCACCATCTCCGGATCCCCCCGACGGTTACCTGGTATATTTACCGAAGTGTTTGCAAGAGGTTCCCCAAGCATCTCTGCAAGTGCAATGGGAACGGGGTTGTCGGGTATTCGGATGCCGACATGTTTACGTTTTGGGGATACTTTCTTTGGCACAAAAGTCGTTGCGGGGAGAATAAAGGTGTATGGACCGGGAAGATAGCGCTTCATAAGCTTAAACTGTATATTGTCAACCTTAGCATATATGCTGATTTGCGAAAAATCGCAGCATATATATGAGAACAGACGTTGCTTGTCCTTCTGTAGCATTTTCGCAATGCGGTCGACCGCTTTGACATTCGAGGCACAGGCGCCTATGCCGTATACCGTATCGGTTGGATAGACACAGACGCCGTCCTTTTCTTTAAGAATCGAAACAGCATGTTCAAGAAAACGCTGCTGGGGGTTAACCGGGTGTACATCATAATGAATCATTGTTTACTCTTCACAATAGCTTCGACTTCTCCATCATTCGGGAAACGATTGAGCTGCTTTTTTGAAAAAATAAGCTCATCATCCATTTGGACTTCAAATACTCCACCCGACGACTGAACCAGTTCAGACGACGCCCCGAATTCGTTCTTTAATTTTTCTGCCAAACTGACAGCACGCGGACGATAATTTCACATACCGCAATATGTTATGGTAAAATGCATAGTTACCTCCCTTATCGAATAACAAAGGTGTAAGTTACTTCAGTTCGGATGTGATTCGATCCATGGCTGTTACAACATTCTCAGCACTGTTAAATGCACTGATACGAATGTAACCCTTTCCGCATGCGCCAAAGCCGCTTCCGGGCGTACACACAACACCTGTCTTGTTAAGCAGCTGATCGAAAAACTCCATGGAATCCCTGCCTGTTTTTATCCAAATGTAGGGCGAATTCTTTCCGCCTACACACGCATAGCCAAGCTTCTCCATATTGTCACGAATAACGGCAGCGTTCTTGAGATAGTAGTCGGTTAACTCACGTGCCTGCTTCTTACCCACCTCATTGTACACCGCCTCGGCAGCCCTTTGAACAGGGTATGAGACGCCGTTGAACTTGGTCGAGTGACGGCGATTCCAAAGCCCGTGCAGCGGTTGTGATGCGCCTTTTGAATCGTAGGCTCTGCATGCCTTGGGAACTACCGTATAGGCGCATCTTGTGCCGGTAAAGCCCGCGCTTTTTGAAAAGCTTCGGAATTCCACCGCCACTTCCTGTGCTCCTTCTATTTCGTAAATAGATTTAGGAAGAGAATCATCCCGTATGAAAGCTTCATAGGCGGCATCAAACAAAATTAATGCCTTATGCTTACGAGCATAATCGACCCACTCCTTGAGCTGATCCTTTGTAACGGTTGCTCCCGTAGGGTTGTTAGGAAAACAAAGGTAGATCAGATCTACTTCCTCTTTGGGCAGTGCAGGCACATAGTCGTTTTCTTCGGTTGATTCAAGATAAACCAGACCATCGTAACGTCCGTTGTTATTTGATCCGGTTCTTCCCGCCATGACATTGGTATCAACATAGACAGGATAAACAGGATCCGGAACGGCAATTTTGAGCTGAGTGGAAAAGAGTTCCTGGAAATTACCGGTATCGCATTTAGCTCCGTCACTTACAAAAATTTCATCGGCGGAGATATCCGCGCCGCGAGACTTAAAATCGTTTTCTGCTATTGCTTCTCGAAGGAAAGAATAGCCTTGCTCGGGGCCGTACCCGCGAAAAGTCTCATCATGCGCCATCTCATCGACCGCTTTATGGAAAGCATCGATACAGGCCTGCGGCAATGCGCGGGTCACATCACCTATGCCCAGTTTGATTATCCGGATATCCGGATTCCCTTGCTGATAGGCTCTAACCCTATTAGCAATATCGGAGAAAAGGTACGATGCTTTCAATTTGAGAAAATTCTCATTGATGGTAATCATGATCATCCTTTCTGTATGGTATCCATCTAAATATAGTCTGTTTCGATTGGAAATCAGATGTTTCCCTGGGGATTGGAAACCTCTTATGATATATTATTGTAAACCTCCAAGTCAAACCGGGCTCGATTCGGCAATGTAATGCATCGCATTGATCGCGCCAATTCTGGTCGCGGGTAGAGGCAGGTAAAAAGATGTTGCATCGCGAGTTTAAGGCTCCAATATGGAGGTTTTTAACTCCAAAAAACCTGCTTAAGTCCGGATACCTCTCTGCGGGGAGCCGATTTTCCCAAAGCCTTTATTTCTTATTGCGGAAATGATAAAAAATATGGACGAAGGTTACCGATAAGAAGATAAGGATAAGTGCATCCTGAAATTTAGTTCTGAGGAGTATTGAAGTGGGGAAGGGAATCGAGGATAAGCTTGAAGCGTTCGAGTCGAAACGGTTTGCATAACGCGGCGTCAAATCCATAACTTTTGTAATCCCGGATAACCGGATCTTGAGTATAGCCGCTAATTGCCAAAGCGCAAATGTTCGGGTCTTCTTTCTTTAAGACTCCCGCAAGTTCCCTTCCGTCCATATCGCCGCAAAGTGTAAGGTCGGTTATAAGAAGATTCACCGGAGTTTTCTCTTGCCGTGCTTTATGAAAAAGGTTGATTCCCTCTTTTGCATCCGACGCGCTGATTACGTGACGCCCCATGTTGGTCAATACCCGCTCCAGCATCATCCGTATTATTTTGTCATCATCTACAATTAAAACAAAATTCATGTAATAATCCAAATAATCGATTTCTTGAAAATGTCGGATTCAGTCAACAGACGCCGTGTCGATCTGCTATAAAATAACGATCGTATCAAATTTCACCCAGCGCATCCGTTGTCACCCAACCGCCTGCGCCGTTTGGCAGACTTACCAGTACCCAGTCATCTTTCCTCTTGCGAATACGAAACCGAGTCCCTTCATGTGCGGTAAATAAAACCTTTGTACCTTTGGGCTGATTAACCGCATTCACCGCTTTATTCAATACTACCGCATACTGTATGTTCTCACGCTCGTAAATTTTCAACCCGGTGGAAACACCAATTGCCAAAAACAATATTAAAGAAAGACTCAAACCATATATAAGCCACAGGCGAGCATTACGGCTTACGAAAAGGGATGCCGAGAATAGAATCGCGATAACAGAGAGTAAACCGAAGAGAATCCATAATTGTTGATTAAGAGAAAGGAGTGTATGCAAACGTCGAAAGATGCTTTCAACGAAAGTACGCTGGGGTACTGGAGTCCTGTCAACGGTATGCATGTTTGCAAAACGGATATTCGCCTCGATATCGGTGTCGTCGGGTGCCAGAAGTTTCGCTTTTTCGTAATAGAGAATGGCTAACCCGATTTTGTCCGTGCGAAAATATGCATTGCCGAGATTGAAAAATAGCGCGCTGTTGTTTACACCTGTTTCTACAATCTTCTGATAGTATGTCACGGCGCTGTCATACTTCTGCTCTTCATAGAGCTTATTGGCCCTGGAAAACCAGTCGTCGATCGGAGCCGCCGAGCTCAGATTCACCAGAAACAAAGTAAATACACAAGCTGTTAGCATATATCGGAGAATGTTCATGCTTTTGTCCCCTTTTTGGCAGCCTGTTCCAGTTGTGTTAGTATAGTTTGAAAATTTGTCAGTAAATCGTCTGCTGTTCGCTGATCTATCTTTGCGCCGCCGAAACGGTATTGATCCAGGCTGTGTAAAAGCTCCGTCAGGTTTTCTGTTATCCGGTCAGGAACGGATCGCCTGGATAATTCCGCCTGCAAGCCTTCCGTGGTCTTACCGGCGGCGGAAAAAGCAAACCGGTTGCTCAGGTACTCTTCGCAGATAGATGCGATTTTGTCGGCAAGGACGGAGGCCTCCGGTCTGTCTTTTCGCAGCTTTCCTATCTGTCTGAATACTTTTCGCAGCGCGCGTTGACGGCCGATTTTGTCCTGATCCTTTTCCCGTCGGTCGGCCTGTATTCTGTAAAGTACCGAAAAGAAACCAAAAAGCAGCGGAAGCGGATAGAGAATAAAGAATACCATACTTCTATGCGGCATGGGAGACTGTTTAATAACGCGCGGCGGTGTTTTGATATAGCGGATGTCTTTTCCAATCTGTCTAATATCCTCTTGTGTCAGATAGCGTGACTGAGCCGACGGTTTACCTTTTCCCTTACCAACGTTTAAGGTCATGGACTTTGTATTCAGTGATTTATATGACGCTTCGCGCGGGTCAAAGTAAGACCAGCTGATCGCAGGTAATGTATATTGACCCTGTTCTTTGGGAATCAAAAGGTATTTGTATGTCTTTCTGGAGGCAAAGCCATAATTGGTGGTATCCAGATAGGTATGTTCCTCGGGTGCAAATATCTCGAATCCGTCCAGTTCGGGCAGTTTCACGTCTCCAAGGTTACCGGGGCGGCAATTTCCTTTAAGGGCGATTTTGAGTGTGGTCGCTTCACCCGCCGGCAAATTCTTTGGATCTATATCGGCGTGAAGGGAAAATGAGGTCCCTACGGCACCGCTGAAATTTGCGGGAGCGGGCGGCAGAGGCTTAACCGTAAAGCTCAGGCGTCCGGCGGATGTACTCCTGCCGATACGTTCAACACCGCTTCCGAAGAATCCGCCTCCGAAAAAATCGTCGAAAAACGGATCCACCCGACGTCTTCCCGATTGCCGAAGCTCTTCGTATTCAAAGGGAATCGCAGGCAGGGTTATCTTGCCCGAGGACAAGGGGATTATGGAAAAAGACAAAGTGTATGCTTGAAAAAGTTCCCCGCCGACCTGCTTTTGTGATCTCGAAAGATTGTTAGTTAATAATCCGGCAGAGAAATGTTTGCTTAATTCATCTTTTAGGGTCGAGATGTAATTGTTGATACCTTCCTGAGTGAGATTGACCGGTGTCTGTATTTTCTGCAGGATCTCCACCGTAAGGGTGGCTTGTTCACCCATGTAAAGCGTTCGTCTTGACGGTCTCAGGTGAACTCGAACATGTTGGCTCTCTCTGGGTTTTGAACTGATCTGTATCGGAAAAGCTCTTGACTGATACTTCTTGCCGTTGTGCGTAAATTCCAGTGAAGGAAAAGTAAACTGACCGGCCTGCTGAGGTGAAATTATATAATGAAAAAGATGGGTAATTTCTCTTTTCTGCACCATTTTGCCGTTGATCAACTGAACCGATGTGGAATGTGACTGGTTTTGACTTGTACGAACCAGCGAAAAATGATTAGACGATGGAATTTTAGGCGGAGATATCGACCCAAGATCTTCACTGCTTACAATTTGAGCGGTAACTACTATCTGTTCTCCGGGAGCAGCGTTAGTCTTATCCGCAGATACCGAAAACTGAACATCGGCGAATACGCCCAGGACGAAAAGTAAAGTTGTCAGTGCCGCGGAGCAGGTCTTTTTCATAGATACGTTTCCTTTATCCATGATAAAATCGTATGTTTTAAGAATTCCCGATCCGCAACCGTAGAAAAATGATGATCGGCTTGTTCGAGTATATGTAAATCGGCTTTTATATTCTTATTTTGGGCCATACCGCTAAGGTAAAGGCTTTCTTCAACAGGAATCGTACCGTCGCTTTTACCATGGAAAATCAACATCTCTCCGTGATATTCCTCTAATAGTTGCTGAATCGGGCCGACCCTTTGTATGCTGTGAAGGAAACTGATATCCATTTGGTGCGGACCCATTTCATACAGCCCCTGATCGTTTCTTCCTCCCGCTATGACATTCTGGAATTGAGAAATCTGATTCAGGGGACGTGTGGCCGGTGCCAAAAAGATTAGTCCGTCAACGGCGGCTTTCGCGGCTGCGGTCAGGGAGATAAATCCCCCCAGGCTGTGTCCAAGAATGATGATTTTGCCCGGCTTTCGAGTATTTTTCAAATGATTGATCGCGGAGATAAGATCGCTATTCATGGAATCGACAGTCATTTCACTGAAAAGCCCGTCGCTTTCTCCACAACCAGTGTAATCAAAACGCAGAGATCCTATACCTTCAGAATTCAGAAACCGGGATAAGGCTATATATAAGTACCCCGGCCCGATGCGATGACTTGTAAAACCATGGCTGAAAATAACCCATAACCCATGATCCGTCACCGGATTGTGTATTGTTCCCCTGAGTATATACCCGCGGTTTTCCCATTCAATGTACGAGCATCTATCCTTCACGTCCTACCAATCTTTCTCAACTCCCGCACCCTTTTTGGCGCGCATGATTTTTTTGGGTTTATTCAACTCATCGGCATCATCGGCAAACTGCTGAATAAGTCGCATCGCTTCTTGTTGTTTCATCTGTTCTTCAGGCTTGCTCTGCTGAGACTGTTTTTGCTGTTGCTGTTCTTTTTGCTGCTGATCCTGTTTGTTTTGGTCCTGGTCCTGTTTGTTTTGGTCCTGGTCCTGTTTGTTTTGGTCCTGGTCCTGTTTGTTTTGGTCCTGGTCCTGTTTGTTTTGGTCCTGGTCCTGTTTGTTTT